>NZ_JADYWM010000013.1:0-130784 GCF_015864815.1 Pseudoalteromonas sp. NZS100 | reverse complement strand
GCTGGTTTAGCGCCGAATGAATCTGAGATTAGATATCAAGATTCTAAAACTGTGGCCAAAATTAGTTGACCACTACACAAGACCGATAAAAAGTATGCTATGTTTATTCATGTTAGCCTCTGCTGTTTAGTTAATTGACAAACTAATTATGGCTCTGGCTTTGAATTAAGCTAACCCACGAAAAGCGGAGGCTAACACCGTGTGGGAGTCATTATGTCTAAGCACCATCAGGAAGTATATGTCGGCAGAAACAAAATATCTGATTAAGCTCGAGTTTATTAAGTCGCACTTGTTTAAGTTGTGCGCTGCTTTGGGATTGTTGATAATCGGAGCCACAATTGTTGGGCAGATTCGATTCGATCGTTTTCCTGCTTACCAAGATCTGTTGATTTCGGCAGTTATCCCTTTTGCAGGATTTGCAGTGTTACTATTGTTGTTTTGGATGTTGGCGTATGTTTATCCGACGAAAGTTTCAGAGAAAGGTATTAAATGTTGCAATTTATATTGTGTAAATAAGTTTGTATCGTGGGATGCAAACTGTAAGGTATATTTTCAAAGCATGTATGGGTTGCCTTATATATGTCTCCTCTCGGAAGGATCAATGGCACCGCTAACCATTCCATGCTTTATGAAAGATTTCGACGGGTTTGCAGCGCAGGTGGCGCGGTATGCAGGAGAAAGCCATGAATTATCTAAATACCTGGCATCCCATGCTTAACAAAGGTAGCCAATTGACCTCCGTAAGCTGTCTTGGTTTTTGCAACAAGACGCAAAAACACAATCCAACTTACTCCGGCAATTGCTACCGGCGTTAGCTTAAAGGGAGGCGTATGTTTTCAAATATAAAACTTAGTCATTTAGTTTTGTTACTAAGTTCGACTTTTACAGCAGGGAGTTTCGCTAACGTATGCTCAAGTGATGAGCTTATTCAAATTAATAATTATATTTATGACGTTAAGAACCTTTCAAAAAGTTATCACTCTGCTGATCGAATAGATGAATATCATGATTACCTAACTGAAATGGAAAGGTATAAGAAATCAATTCCAGAGTGGAATGATAAACAAGCCTTAATTAACGCGTTCAGTTCTTCCTTAATTCTGTATCCTGCTTTTTACCAAGTTTCTTCTGTTACACATGTTAAAATGCAACGCACAGAAAACCAAACCTCTTTGACTTTAAAAATTAATCGCAATGAAACGAAAGGAGTTGATTCGTTAAGTGTGTCTTTTAACCCAACAAATAATAAGATAATTGGTGCACTATTTTATTCTGATGAAAAGTTTGAGAGCGGAGATATATGTAAAAAAGAGTTGGGGCTAGAGTATATTCAAGCTAACAAGCAAATGCAGCCGACGCTGCACAACGGCTCGGCTGATTAGGGAGTTATATGCTTTTGAAAGTTTGGAGTTTGAATCTTGAGTATTGAGTTAAACCAACAAGAGTGTTGTGAACATTATGGTGCTCAATACCAACCAGTTGAGCAAGCCCAGCTTGTAACTATATCAAAAGGTATTTACGAAGGTACCACCCCAGTTGAAGGAGTTCGTTATCCTTCACCTGACCATATGAGTGGTTGGTGGTTAACTACCGATGAATATGATGGAAATATTGATTCATTGGTTACAGTTCATTTTCAACATATCATTGAAAATCGGCCTGAATTAGCACTGTATATGGCATTACCTTTCGGCTATCGTTTTAATTTGGGTGGCGAAACTGAACATGTATGGTTTGATCTGGAAGTGGCGAGTGAAAGCATATAACAAGTTGCTCAAGTTCGTTCGTAAACTCACTGGGACAATTAACAGTTGGCTTGGCGCTTCGCGCAAGTTTAGCCAACAGTCAATTGCCCCTTAGCAAAGCGTTAGAAGTGCCAGAAGGATCTGCAAATGTCTTATTACAACTCCACTATTTTAAAGACCGCTGCAAAAGTCTCTTTTTTACATATTTCTTGGCTTGTTGCCCTAATTGGAATTCCGATTGTATTTTTTAGGGATGGCTTAGATTTAGTAGAAAAGTCATTATTGTTTAGTGGATTATTATTCTTTTTCTGGTTTGTATATTTACTTTTTTGCATTACATTTCATAGGCTAAGTATGCGAAATGAACATAACAGATTTGGCTACCTTGCAAAGGATGACCTCGAAAAAGGCAAAGAAGTTGGTACACATTTGGAGGGTTGGTAGCATGGCACTTCTAACAAAACGCTCAAGCTCGCTCCCTCCGGTCGCTGGGACGCCTATACGCGGGGCGGCTTCGCCATTATGCCCCACGCATCTGTGCCCCTTAGCTTAAAGTTATGTGATTTGTGCTGAAAACAAAAAAGGAGTTTAATAATGAAATTATTTAGAATTAAAACTGCGAGTTATATTACTAAGAAGAATATCTCATCCACTTTTATGTTATTTATAGCCTCTGTAATTCCAGTTACTTTTGTAATTCAAAGAGAACTTTTTATTGGCTCAATGTTAATGATAATTGTAGTGGGTGTTTATTTGTCGCTATTAACTGGTAAAGGTTTGTTTAAGTCTAAAAACAAAAGCGCGGGGCGTTAAATAGTAATCACATAACAATCCAATTATTCCGAACTCAACTCGCTGCGCTCGTTTCGTCGGCATACTGGGGCGTTATGAGTCACAGAGAATCAGAGAATGGGTGTAAGTAAAAAAGGTAGTCGAAACATCTCCGTGGAAGGTCATGATTTTCGGTGGAGAGCTACTGGAAACGACGGCTGGATAAGTATTGTAGTTTGGCCGGTTAGTAACGATGATTCGAGAGCAGTAGCAAGTATTGAGTATCACCACGATATGAAGAAAGTTGGTGAAGGCCATTACTCTTCACAAAGTCAATTGGTAGTAACCAATAGAGTAATACGAGAGGTGGTCTTACATGTTGGTGTTAATGTGCTCCTAAACAATCATGGGCAAATAAATGTTGGCCGAATAGAAGAATTCTATGATGTGCAAAATGCAGTACGAGGCTAGCCAAACTCATAACAAAGCAAGTCAAAATCGTGGTGCTTTGCACCACTGGACTCGCGCAAGCGCTCGCCTTTGCTTGCGGCGCTATATGAATTTCAACCTATGGAGTTATCAGCAATGGAACAACAAGCAATAATTAAAACTATTATTAAAACACTTGATAATTATTATTAAACCAGCTTCAAAGAAGCTCAATTAACACCGAGGCATTACGACTTTACTTCAACAGACTATGATTTTTCATTTCCTTCAAATATTGGTTCTGGCTTAACTGAGCATGTGTAGTGGCATAGTGATTTTGGCCACTATTTACATACAAACTTGTATAAAACCAAGTGGAGCTTTTTTATGCCTTAGTTTTATTAAAAACGTCCACTAATGTTAAACTACAAAAAACTTAATTACTTAATATAGCTATGGCATTTTACATTCCTTTATTACAACCTCACTTTAAGCACATTGAAATTGGCGATACGCTTACATCACTTTGGAGTGGATGTGGCAGTATTGTGCAGTGCCAGCTTGATGATAAAGCCTGCGTTATTAAAGCTATTAAAATACCCAGTTATATATACCATCCTAAAATTAAACAAAGCGAATTTGCGCTTAAAAGAAAGCAGCATTCATATAGTGTTGAATACACATTTTATAAGCTTTATAGCCAGCATTTACCAGTACATGCGCAAAGTATTGAATGTATAGGTGCAATTAATAAAGATGATGAATATGCGCTGGTGTTTAAGGATTTCACCAAACATGGGTTTACTCAAGCAGGGCCACAACATGTTAAAGCTATATTAAGGTGGCTTGCACACTTTCATGCGTTTAACTTAAGTAAACCCGCTGAAGGGTTATGGCAGCAAGGCAACTACTGGCATTTAAGCACGCGCCCAGATGAGTTTAATAAACTAAAAGATAACCTTGATAAAAAGTCCGATATTAAAAATGCTGCACATAAAATAGATGAGCAGCTACAAAGTTGTGCGTATAAAACGCTGATTCATGGCGATGCAAAACTTGCTAACTTTGCAGCAAATGAGCGCGATGAAATACTCGGTTATGATTTTCAATATATAGGAGCCGGTTCTGGGATAATTGATGTAATGTATTTTATGACCAGTTGCTTAAGTGATACACAATTACACGAGTGCGCTGATGAGTACCTTGCGTATTATTTTGATAATTTAAAGACTGCTATTACTACTTATCATCCTACAGCACCAGCAGGTAAAATAGCTGACGATTGGCTCGCTTTATGGCCTGCTGCATGGGCTGACTTTTATCGATTTTTAGCTGGCTGGAGCCCTGAGCATCAAAAAATAAATAGTTATATGCAACAGCAAGTAAATAGCTGGTTAGCGAGTAACATTTAATAAACACAACGAGTTGATTGCTTGCATAAATATCAAGCAAAACAATACATTTTGGCACGATGTATGAAAATCTCTTTAAAACTACAGGTCAAATGACCTTTTTTAATATAAAATACTGC
The DNA here is from genome assembly GCF_015864815.1 of Pseudoalteromonas sp. NZS100. Taxonomy (NCBI): domain Bacteria; kingdom Pseudomonadati; phylum Pseudomonadota; class Gammaproteobacteria; order Alteromonadales; family Pseudoalteromonadaceae; genus Pseudoalteromonas; species Pseudoalteromonas sp. NZS100. Next base: position 126,308 of record NZ_JADYWM010000013.1, on the reverse strand, counting down.
AAATTCTTGTATCAGTAGGTTTATATCATGGCAATTCACGTTATTTCACACCCTCTTGTTCAACATAAACTAGGCCTAATGCGAGCGCATGGTATTAGTACTAAAAGCTTTCGTGAATTATGTTCTGAAGTTGGAACCTTATTAACTTACGAAGCAACTAAAAACCTACAGTTAGAAGATAACGAAATTACAGGCTGGGATGGCAATAAATTAAAAGTAGAGCATATTAAAGGTAAAAAAATTACCGTAGTGCCTATTTTACGCGCAGGTCTTGGCATGATGGACGGTGTTATGCAGTTATTACCGGCGGCTAAAGTAAGTGTTGTTGGTCTTGAACGTAACGAAGAAACGCTAGAGCCAGTACCATATTTTGAAAAGCTAGTAGGTAATATTGATGAGCGCTTAAGCTTAGTTATTGACCCTATGCTTGCAACAGGTGGCTCAATGATTGCCACAATCGATATGCTTAAAAAAGCAGGCTGTAAAGAAATCAAAGTAATTGTATTAGTAGCTGCACCAGAAGGTGTGGAAAAAACACTTACAGCACATCCCGACGTAGAAATATTTACAGCCTCTGTAGATAGCCACTTAAACGAAAAGGGCTATATTATCCCTGGTTTAGGCGATGCGGGCGACAAAATATTCGGTACTGTTTAGGAGTCTTTAAGTGCAAAATAATGACACCTTTTCAATAAAAACTATTTTAACGGGCGCGCAAATGCTGTTTGTAGCATTTGGTGCGCTGGTATTAGTGCCACTTTTAACGGGCTTGGATCCTAATGTTGCGCTTTTTACCGCTGGCATTGGTACTTTGCTGTTTCAGGTAGTGACTAAAGGCCAAGTGCCTATATTTTTAGCTTCATCGTTTGCTTTTATTGCACCCATTATTGCCGCTGTGCAAATGTGGGGCGTGCCAGCCACTATGGGCGGCTTAATGGTAGCGGGCTTTGCTTATATGCTTTTAAGTTTATTAGTAAAATTTAAGGGCGTTGCAACGCTTCATAAAATTTTACCGCCTGTGGTTGTAGGCCCTGTAATTATGGTTATTGGTTTAGCGCTTGCACCTGTTGCTGTAAATATGGCGATGGGTAAAAGTGGCGACGGCAGTATTCAAATTATTGATTACAACAGCGCTATTTATATTTCGTTGTTCTCGTTAGTGGTTACGCTTATTTTTGCAGTGTGGGGAAAAGGCGTATTTAAGCTTATACCTATTCTGGCAGGGGTTGTTGCGGGTTATTGTTTATCGCTTGCAATGGGCGTTGTGCAATTTGACGCGGTAACTAACGCACAGTGGTTTGCTGTACCAAACTTCACATGGCCTGAGTTTAAATGGCAGGCTATTTTGTTTATGGTGCCTGTAGCAATAGCACCTGCAATTGAGCATATTGGCGATATGATGGCTATAAGCCAAGTAACCAATAAAGACTTTTTGAAAAAGCCTGGGCTTCACCGTACTTTGTTTGGTGATGGCCTTGCGACGTCTGCTGCATCATTATTTGGCGGCCCGCCTAACACAACTTACTCAGAGGTAACGGGAGCAGTTATGCTTACCAAAAACTTCAATCCTAAAGTAATGATGTGGACAGCCATTATCGCCATTATTTTAGCCTTTGTTGCTAAAATGGGATCTGGCTTACAGACTATACCTGTACCTGTAATGGGCGGCATTATGATTCTACTTTTTGGCTCTATTGCTGTAGTGGGTCTAAATACATTAGTTAAGTCGGGCGATGATTTAACAGCACCACGTAACTTAAGTATTGTTGCACTTATTTTGGTGTGCGGTATTGGCGGTATGCATATTGGTGGTAGCCAATTTAGTTTAGAGGGCGTAAGTTTATGCGCTATTTTAGGCATTGTGCTCAACCTTGTATTACCTAAGGCGCAGCCTCAAGAGAGTTAATAGTGCACGTAAGTTAAAAATATTGCACCAAAATAGCGCATTTTCAATGCGCTATTTTTTTAACTTGTTAATAAATATACAAAAATAATAATGGTCTAGTATCTGCATTTAATTTCCAGAACGCATCGTATGCAAAGGAGTTACTATGTCAGAGGCCAATATTGTGGATATAACCCCGTTTTTAGCAAAACACCAACTGCCTTTAAAGTATCAATATTTGAGTGAGCAATATTTTGTTCCACTTGCGCATGACATCCTCGAATCTAAAAAAACAAATACTCCTATTTTTGTTGCCATAAATGGATGCCAGGGCTCAGGAAAAACAACACTCGCAGATTTTTTAGTTACGTGGTTTTCTAAAAACACACCACTTAACAGTGTAGCATTGTCAATTGATGACTTTTATTTAGCAAAACAAGCACGTACTGAGCTTGCCAAAGACGTACATCCTCTTTTTACTACTCGCGGAGTACCAGGTACTCACGACGTAGCGTTAATGAATAGAACAATAACTAATTTACTGGCAGGAGAGGTAAACGTACCGCTTCCACGTTTTAATAAACACGAAGACGACTGCGTGCCAGCAAGTGATTGGCTAACAAACGAAAAGCCAGTTGATATTGTTATTTTAGAAGGGTGGTGCGTGGGCAGTGAGCCACAACCGCTGTTTTCATTGAGTGAGCCGCTTAACGAGTTAGAGCAACAGTTTGATAAAGAAGGCGTTTGGCGCCGCTGTGTAAATAGCTGTTTGGCAAATGAATATAAAGCCGTTTTTAACCTAATTGATTATACAGTTATGCTAAAAGCACCGAGTTTTAGTGATGTTTTTACATGGCGACAAGAGCAAGAACAAAAGCTAATAGCCAAAAAAGGTGAAGGCTCAGGCACCATGACTAACGAGCAATTGGTGTATTTTATTTCTCATTTTGAGCGCATTACGCGTGAGAACTTAAACACACTGAGCGCTAAAGCAAATGCTTTAATTGAACTTGATAGCAACCGAGATATTAGCGGTATGCACCTAACAAGTGATGACACCCTTCAACCTATTATTTTTACAGATTTGGACGGTACATTACTCGATCACGCCGATTACAATACAAATAATATCAGTGAGTTATTACAGCAGCTGCAAAATGCGCATATTCCTGTGGTGTTTAATACCAGCAAAACTTTTTGCGAAGTTATAGAGCTTAAAAACGATTTAAATATTCAACAGCCTTTTATTGTCGAAAACGGTGCAGCGGTATTTATTCCAGAAGACTATTTTGAATTAAAGCCAATTGGTTGTAAAAAAGTAGGCGCTTATTGGTGCTACGCAATGGCAAAGCCGTTATCGAGTTTATTAAATGATTTAAATACTTTAAAGGCGGATTATAAAGCGCATTACAAATTGTTTAGTGACTTATCGAGTGAGCAAATTTCAGAGCTTACCGGGCTAAACGATGCACAAGCAAGACGCGCACAAACTCGCGATTATTCAGACCCTCTTTATTGGTATGGCAATGACGAATTACTCACAGCCTTTGTAAACGATGTTGAAGCACTCGGCTACGATATAAAAATTGGCGGACGCTTCATTCATATTGCCAAAAATACCGATAAAAGCGCTGCACAGCAGTGGTTAGTTAAACAGTTTACCCATCATTTCAGAAAGCCTCTCACGGTTATAGCACTGGGTGATAGCGATAACGATAAGCAAATGTTAGAACACGCAAATATCGCCATTATTATTGCCAATCCGGCGAGTAAAAAGCCGGTTAAATTGTCGCACAACAAAGCACGATATTCTCAATCACCAGCACCGCTGGGCTGGATTGAAGAAATAACGTCGTTGCCGTGTATTAGCAGTATTTTAAGTATTTCTGAGGAGCAAAAATCTCATGGCTGATTTTTACCAAAATGGCATTATTACAACACTACATAATATTGCCGACAGACCAATAGAAGACCTAGAAAAAGAGCTACTTACTTTTAGTAAGCAGCGCCCTATGGGGTTGATACTTCCTTCGCTATTTAGTGAACTAGAAGGCCCTGCGCTGCAAAATATAGTTAGCGAGTTGCGCGAAGTACCATATTTATCACAAATTACGATAGGCTTAGATAGAGCCGACGAAGCACAGTATCGCCATGCACTTGGCTTTTTTAAAGAGCTAAACCAAAACCATAAAGTATTATGGAACGACGGCCCACGCTTACAAGCACTTGATAAAGAATTACAAGAGCTAGGTGTTGCACCACGTGAGCTGGGTAAAGGGCGTAATGTGTGGTATTGCATGGGCTATAAATTAGCTACAGCAGAAGTAGAGTCTATCGCGCTACATGATTGCGATATTTTAACCTACGACAGAAGCCTACTTGCTCGCTTAATCTACCCCGTTGCGCATCCGCGCTTTAACTATGAATTTTGTAAAGGGTTTTACCCGCGTACTGCTAATGGCAAAATTAATGGCCGTGTATCGCGCTTATTAGTAACGCCATTGCTTCGCTCATTTAAAACAATTTTAGGCAATACCGACTACCTTGAATATATGGACTCTTTTAGATACCCACTTGCAGGTGAGTTTTCGTTTAGACGCGATGTATTAAACGATATTCGTATCCCAAGTGATTGGGGCCTTGAAATAGGTGTACTGAGTGAAATGTATCGTAACTATTCGCATAACCGCTTGTGCCAAGTAGATATTGCCGATAATTACGATCATAAACACCAAGAACTTTCACTTGATGATCAAAGTGCAGGTTTGTCTAAAATGTCGATTGATATTACTAAGGCATTGTTTAGAAAGCTGGCGACTCAAGGTGTTACTTTTACCAGCGAAACAATCCGTTCATTAAAAGCAACTTATTACCGTATTGGTCTAGATTTTATAGAAACGTATCATAACGACGCGCTAATGAACGGGTTAACGCTTGATGTACACCAAGAAGAAAAAGCAGTGGAAATGTTTGCACAAAATATTATGGAAGCAGGGCAACACTTTTTAGAAAACCCAATGGAAGCGCCATTTGTGCCAAGTTGGAACCGTGTTGTATCAGCAATGCCAGATGTACTTGAGCGCTTAAAAGAAGCCGTAGAGCTAGATAACGAAGAATATAGTTAACCTGCGTGCAGGTTAACTAGCCTATAAGTCTAAACAATAAATATTAGGGGCGCATGTGAGCACAGTTAGCGAATTATTTTTACAACGAGTAGAGCAACATCTTCATATTATTTATGAGGGTGTTGAGCTGCCTTTATCGGTTACTGAGCTTGCTCAGCAACTCATTAAAATTATATTAGGTAGCAATGCACTGCGCGACCCGACACCCCATACAAACCGATGGGATGAACAAGATATAGTATTGATTGCTTATGGCGACTCTATTATTAAACACGATGATAGCGAATTTGCCGTATCGAGCCCAATGGAGGCACCGCTTAAAACACTACACAGATTTATAAAAGAGCAATGTGATATGCAACTAAATGCGCTGCACATATTGCCATTTTACCCGTACAGCTCAGACGAAGGCTTTGCCGTAATGAACTACGTGCAAGTGAACGAGTCCTTGGGTGATTGGGGAGATATTCAAAATATCGCTAAAGATGTAAAGCTAATGGCGGATTTGGTTATTAACCATTGCTCAAGCAGAAGTGTATGGTTTGAGAACTTTTTAAATGATTTACACCCGGGTAAAGATTATTTCAAAACGGCGAGCTTAACGGATGATTTAAGCCAAGTTGTACGCCCGCGAACCTCATCGTTATTAAATACTGTAACTACGCCAAGCGGCGAAAAACACGTGTGGTGTACGTTTAGTCACGATCAGGTTGATTTTGATTTTGCAAACCCCGAGGTACTTAAAGAGTTTGTGGGAATAATTCGCCATTATTTAGACAATGGCGTGCGTTTATTTAGACTTGATGCGGTCGCATTTTTGTGGAAACAGCTTAATACAAGTTGTATTAACTTGCCGCAAACACATGAAGCCGTAAGGCTAATGCGAACACTTATTGAGCACGCAGAGCCGAGCGTAGTTATAATTACCGAAACCAATATTCCAAATCAAGAAAACTTGTCTTATTTTGGTAATGCCAACGAAGCGCACAGTATTTATAACTTTGCACTGCCGCCTTTATTGCTTCATACATTACTTAGTGGCGATAGCACTGCAATTAAGCATTGGATGATGAGCATGCCACCTGCGCAAAATGGTACGGCATACTTTAATTTTATAGCCTCGCACGATGGAATAGGGCTCAGACCAATTGAAGGTTTATTGCAACCCAGTGAAGTGGCGTCACTTGTAAGTACCACTATGCAATTTGGTGGTCGTGTATCAATGCGAACCAGTAACGATGGAACGCATACACCGTACGAGCTAAATATTGCTTTATTTGATGCTCTCCAAGGGACGCACAATGGCCCAGATAAGTTTGGCCTGGAGCGGTTTATGTGTGCTCACGCAATTATGTTTGCGCTTGAAGGTATCCCAGGGCTTTATATTCATAGTTTGTTGGGTACAACTAACGATTACGAACGCTTTGAAAATTCACAGCATAACCGTGCTATTAACCGCCATCGTTGGCAAGAGTCTAAGCTACTGACGGCAATTGGTGAAAAGTACAGTCATCATCATAAAGTGTTTAACGGCATAAAAAGTTTATTGGCAGTACGCAAAAAGCAAAGTGCCTTCCACCCAAATGCTACACAGTTTACGCTGCATTTAGCAGGGGGATTATTTGGTTTTTGGCGACAAAGTATAGACAGACGCCAAAGCATATTTTGTGTTTATAACATTAGCGATAAACCACAAACACTCACATTGGCCGACTTAAACTTAATTAACACCCAAAAGTGGTTTGATTTGGTGGCAGATAAAACGATTGAAGAAAGCCAATTAACAATAGAGCTAGAACCATACCAAAGCGTGTGGCTGAGTAATATTAAATAAGACCTATTAAAAAAGGCTCGCACTGCGAGCCTTTGTTTTAACTAGGGCGTGTTGATCTTTGTGGATTGAAACTTGTTCAATCTAGGGGCGATTAAATCTCGACGCGAGGTTTGTAACCTAGTGGGCTCGATAACTGCTCCTGCGTTATTCTACTGGCCTACATCCATGTAAGAATAAGTAAAAACCGAGCAAAGCTTCCGCGTCCTGCTCACGCCCCTTACCTACATCCATGTAGGCAACAAAGAGTTAATCGTCCCTAGAAAGAACCCTTCGGGCAGCGCATGTTTGGTATTTATGCTGCGTTATCGCCTATTTATGGGGAATAACCACACTACATAGGCTCTGCCTTGCCTAAAAACCAAACATACTGCTGCAAATTCACCCACCAATGATCAACACGCCCTAATAAATTATTTTATTAATTATAAGCTGTAGCTTAAGTTAATGTAGCCAAAGCGGCCAATGTTATCGTAACTTGCGCTACCCGCGCTTGTACCACGTGAACCGTACGGAAGTTTACGATTAAATACGTTATCAACACCTACTTTAACGCCTAAACCGCTATCGAAGTTGTAACCAACAGTCATATCGGTAATAAAGTATTTACCGTAAGACATTTGGTTACTTGGGTTCGAGTTACTTTCAAGCTCAACATTTGTATATAAATCTACTTCACTTAAAAAGCGTGTTTCAACTGTTGAGAAAAAGTTATCCATAACATAGCTTACAGATAAGTTAGTTTGCCACTTAGCTTCACCTGTAGTACCTGCGTATTCAATGTAGTTACTAGGGTCGTCTTGGAACGGGTAATCTTTACGTTCAATTAAGTAAGTACCAATTAAGCGGGTTTTAAAGCTACCTTCAAGCGCGTCAAAGTCGTAACCTAGTTCAAAATCTATCCCTGATGCTTTTTGGCCGGCAACATTTAATACAGAGTTTTGTATTAAAGTAATTTCACCATTAGCATTACGTGTAATTAAGTTACAGTACTGATTGTTTATACCTGTTGCGCTATCAACACAGCGATCAAGAATGTCTTGCGCGTCGATTGTGTCAATCGCATCTTCAAGTTCAATTTCCCAGTAATCAATAGTAAGCAGCGCGTTTTCTAGAAACTCTGGTTGGTAAACAATGCCTACAGTTGTACTTGTTGACTCTTCGCCTTTTACATCGCGGTTACCGCTAGTTAAACCATCTAATGAGGCTGCATCGTAACCTGAGTTAAAGTCACTCGCTACACCTAATGCGGCACAGTTTGCAGTACGTGTTGCACCGTTTGATAAGTCACCTAGGTTGTCGGCGCGACACGGGTCGTCTACATTGTAGAAAGTTTGACTTGCTGCCCCAAATACTTCACTAATGTTTGGCGCACGAAGTGCTGCAGATTGAGTTACACGTACACGTAGCTCATCATTTACAGTCCAATCAAGGCCAAGTTTCCAGCTAGTTGCTTCGCCAATCGTACTGTAGTCAGCATGACGTACTGCAGTATCAAACACTAAATCTTGAATAAGGGGTAAGTCAGTTAAAATTGGCATCGTCGCTTCAAAAAATACTTCGCGTACGTTGAACGAGCCTTTATCTTCGCCCAGTGCGTTAAAGAAAGTACCTTCTGCGTTATCTGGCTCTTTAGTTTCGCTTTCTTCTTTACGGTACTCGGCACCAAATGCAATACCTACATAACCTGCTGGTAATTCAAAAATAGCGCCATTAGCAAGTGAGCCAGAAACAACTGTTTGCTTAATTGTTGAAGTACCAACTGATACCGTATTTATGTAATCAATAGCTTGTTGAGATGGTGCGCCAAAACCCATAATATTTACAGGTACACATCCGTCAGCTTGCGCAGCAGCGCTACGACATACTACGTTGCCATTTGTATCTTCAACGGCATCAAGTGCATTAAAGTAGTTGGCTAAAATCATGTTAGCGCCGTTTTCACGCTCTAGATCTGTTTGGCCGTATACAACTGACGTATCTAATTCCCAATCTTCTAAAACAGTCCCTTTTAAGCCTGTTACAAAACGCGTTGTTTCACGCGTATTGTTTTCAATGCGGCGGCCAAGGTCACTCATCATGCGGTTAACCATGATCGAATCAACACCTTGTTCTTCCATACGTGCTTTGATGGCTGGGTCCAGGTAAGGGTTGTCGATTTTAATGCTATTGTCGCTGTCAAAAAAGAAAAACGCAGGTTGGCCTATGCTTTCGCCTTGGCTGTTTACGTATTTTGCATCAAAGTATACGTTTAAGTCGTCGGTAACATCGTAGTTAACTTTAAAGTTTACGTTGTAGCGCTCAAACTCAGGTTGTATTTCTTCAAATTGACCTAAGTTAAAAAAGTCACATTCTGCACATGAATATGGATCTGCGTTATTGCCTATGTATAAATCACGTGCGCTGCTATCAGGGTTAAAGCTATTAATATACTTAGTTGGATCTTCAAGTGCATAAACACCTGAATCATTGATGGCGTAATAACCCGCATTAGGTGTTAAAATATCATCAGGAAAGTCAGCACTATTTTTGTTCTCATCCGTTTGGGCTTGGTTAGGTAAGCTGCTAAAAGATGTGCTAGTCCAAGGGTGGTCAAGTGCATTTAATGAATCTTGACCTGAGTACTCAATAGCAAAAGCGGCATTACCACGGTCGTTATCAAAATTAGAGCCGTACGAGAACGTTGCTTTTTCGTTGTTGTAGCTGTTTAAATCGGCAAAACCACGGGTAACGCTAAAATCCATACCTTCAATGTTGTCTTTTAGTATAAAGTTTACAACACCTGTTACCGCGTCAGCTCCATATACAGCAGATGCACCACCAGTGATAATTTCTACACGCTCAACCCATACACTTGGAATAGTATTGGTATCTACAGCTTGAGATCCTGCAGAGCTTGATACATGACGCTTACCATTTACAAGTACTAAGGTACGGTCTGTACCCATGTTACGTAAATCAAGAATATTTAAACCAGCAGTACCAATAAAACGGCCTGAGTTAGCCATAGAATATGTATTGCCAAGTGCTGGTAAATTGTTTAGCGCTTCACCAATGTTTACAGCGCCTGTATTAATTAGTTGCTCGCCACTTATAACTGTTACTGGTGCAGGTGCAATAGCACCTTCACGTAAGATACGTGAACCCGTTACTTCAACGCGTTCAATTTTTGTTGCTTGCTCATCTTGTGCAAGCACAGAATTACTTGCTGTTGCAGCAGCAGTAATTAATGCACATTTAATGCTAGTAGAAAGTAAATTATGACGTTTCATGTGTTTCCCAAAGGACATTTTATAGTAATTTAAAACAATATTTATTTTTACCTAGTACAATTTGTATTAGGTAAAAACCTATAACTTTTGTTATGAGGGCGGCGATTATTGCATGCTGATAATCTTATTAAAAGTAAGTAACTTACTGTTAAATAAGCAACTTGAAATAATTTGAATGGCTATTGTTGCATTTTTTACATTAGTTTGTGAGGGGGATTAGGTGGCTCTTTATGGTTAATTTACATGATAGGTTTGTTTTGTATTTATGCTGTTTACATCTTTATAGTTTTTATAATTTTAGAGATGGTTTTTATAGCAATTATTTTTTAGTTAAAAGTAGTTAGGAATATTCTAATTTATATAAAGAGCAGGCGGTGAGTGTTATACGTACTTAGTTGTAAGTATTATGTATGTAAATCCCGTTTTAAAATGACTTTAATGTAAGGCTTTATTTTCAAATAAAGTGAAGTTTGAATATTTTTCATTATTAATGTTTAAAAAGATCTAAACGTGTAAACCCCCTTTACAGTTTTTGGGGTCTCAATTGCTCCTTAAGTTACTTTAGCGCGTAAACTTGGTACAATTTAGCTGTTTTTAATTAATAGGTTTGACCATGAAGTATTTAGTTATTATTTTTACCTTGTTGTTTAGTTCAATGTCTTTTGCGCAGCAATCTGTCGATCTTGAAATAAATATGAAAAACACGGGCCTTGCGTATAAACAAGCAGTACAGGCAACTCAACTTAGTGAATTTAATACTGCGATTGATGAATTTATAAAGCTAGTAAAAGTAAGTAAAACAGGTAAGTTTTACAAAAAACCTGAGCAGTCATTGCAGGGCCTTGATAAAGTGATTGCCCAAGCTGAGCTTGCTAAAAAAGCAGCGAACGAGCAGGGGCTAAGTGCGGCAAAAGAACCGTTAAAAAATATAGATAATTTACGTAAAAAATATCATGAGCTACATGAGCCTCCAGGGTTCTTTGAATTACTGTTCGGTTCATAAACCTAAACTATATGTATCTTTAGTCGCTACTTTTAAGCTAATTGCGTTAAAGGTATCTGCAGCAATAAATATAAGGAAACACAATGGAAATTTCAGTTTCAATGTTAGAAGGCCAAAAGCAAAGCGCTAAATTTGGCGACCTAGAAGTAATCAGCGATCAAAGTGTAAACGCTGGTGGCAACGCAGAGCATCCAGAACCGTTTGATTACTTTTTAGTAAGTATGGTTTTATGTGCAGGTTTTTATGCGCGTAAATTTTGTGAGCAGCGTGATATTTCAACGCAAGGTATGACGCTTACTCAAAATAATGAAAATGTAGATGATAACGGTAAAAAGTTATTTTCAATTGAGATTAACCTACCAGACGGTTTTCCTGATAAATATAAAAAGGCGCTTATTGCAGCCGTTAACACCTGTACGGTAAAAAAAGTAATTCAGGCAGTACCAGAGTTTTCAGTAGTGGTAAAATAATCCACCCTAAATTAGGTAGCTTTAACAAGCTACCTAAATATGTATAGTGCCCCACGGCTTAACTTATTTCTTTTTCATTCCTTGTACTGCTTTAAAGCGTGGGTTGTTTTTACAAATTACAAATACACGACCTTTGCGTTTTACAATTTGACACCCCGGGCGTTGCTTCGCACTTTTTAGGGAACTTAATACTTTCATACCTTTTCCTTTTTAACAGTCGATAAACTTTTAAAACGACGGTTAAACTGTGCAACACGGCCATCTGTAGCAACAGTTTTTTGCTTGCCTGTATAAAATGGATGTGAGTCACTTGATACGTCAATAGGTACATATGGATAAGTATTACCGTCTATTTCTACTGTGCGGCTTGTTTTAATGGTTGAGCCAATAATAAAGTAAGAATCGGCAGCAGTATCGTGAAAAGCAACCTCTTGGTAATCAGGATGAATATTTGGTTTCATAATACGCCTCAATAAATGATATGTGATAATGTATCATTTTAATTTAACGTATTTATTCTCTCATTGCAAATTATTTAAATGCTCCCCAAAAGGGGCGTAATTGCTGGCTATTTGTGCAAATAAATCAAAAAATAAGCACTTGAATTAAAAATGCTGGCTATTGGCGTTTAGGCTGTTATAACTATATTTAAGAGTTAAAACGTTAACAAATACGGTTATAAAGTTATTACAGAGGTTATGTATGAGTGACGCAACACAACAACAAGAACAAATTGACCAAGGGGTGATGGAAACCCTAAGAGAGCGCGACCACAGTACCTTGGCGCAACAATTAAATCCGTTAACCTGCAACCATAATGATATTGTAGAGTTACTAGCAAGGTATATGGCACTAAGTGAGCAAGAAGATGATGAATTGTTTGATACTTGGTTTGATAACCTAACTAAAGAGCAACATACTGTTTTAAAAGTATTTGAAGTTTACCGTGGACAATATGAGCACCAAAATTAGAGTATGTATTTTTGTACGTATACCAGGTTCAGTGGCTATTTAAATAAAACTAAATAACCACTACTGCCTTTTGTATTAACCAGTAGCGCTGCTTTATTGATCACAACCCCACGTGTTTACACCATAAGTTCGGATTTAATATTATCTTTATTTAGGCACTAGTTACTGATATTTATCAGTATTCATTTATTGCTATTTTTAAGTAATGTTCTAGTTTTAATTGGTATGCTGTTTATAGTTTAGATAAGTTTATCGGATTATATATTCGAAAATATTCGCTCCCATTTCGTAATTCATAAAACACTTAAAATTAATTGAGCTTTAATGATTAAACCTGAGATCCCAAGTAACGAAGCAGAGCGATTACATGCGTTAAAAACATTAAAAATTCTAGATACGTCGCATGAAGAGCGCTTTGATCGTGTTACTCGTATTGCCAAGCGTATGTTTAATGTTTCTATTTCATTGCTTACTTTGATTGACGAAGACCGCCAATGGTTTAAATCTAGGCAGGGGCTTGATGCGCCTGAGCTTCCTCGCGAAACCTCATTTTGTGGCCATACCATAAATCAAGACGAGCTCTTAATAATCCCAGATACAGTCCAAGATAAAAGGTTTTTTGATAACCCTTTTGTTACAGGCGATCCTAAAGTACGCTTTTATGCTGGCTTTCCTTTAAAATTAAGGCAAGGGGTTATTATAGGCACTTTATGCCTTGCCGATAATAAACCTAGACACCTTAATGATGAAGAAAAACAATTACTAAAAGATTTAGGCACGTTGGTTGAGCAAGAGATTCAATCAATTCAACTAGCCACAATTGACGAGTTAACAAGAATCTCTAACCGGCGTGGCTTTTTGAACCTTGCTGAGCATACGCTAAATATATGTAGGCGAAACAAAGTATCAATGTCGTTTATCTTGTTTGATCTTAATAAGTTTAAACAAATTAATGATGTTTATGGACACCACGAAGGCGATTTTGTATTGAATAAATTTGCGCAAATTATGCTTAGTTCATTTTGTGATTGTGAAGTAATAGGTCGACTTGGCGGAGATGAGTTTGTAGTAATGCTAAGTGATTTAGATGAAACAAAAGCTGAGTTTGTTTTACAAAGGTTTGCGGATGCAATTGCGTATGCCAATAATACCTTAAATAAGCCATACAAAATTGATTACAGTGTAGGGGTAACACACTTTAAATACGATACAGGTAAATCGGTTGAGGATATGATTCAAGATGCTGATGTTGCTATGTATCAGCAAAAAAAGCAGCAATCACTTTAGTGAGCTATTTAGTTTAATTGCTGCTTGAACTTCACTTAACTTCCTCATGCTAGTACGAATCTTATAATAGGCAGTTATTCGCTATTGCAGTCATTTTTTGCAGAGGGTGATGCTAAAGACACATTTGGTTGCCAAATCCTGTCCCATATTTTATGAAGATTGTTTAAGTTTGGTCTTTGACTTATTTTTTCAAAGTTACCAATGCTCACCTCTGAATTATTTTTTTGACCCACTACAAAATTAAACACATAGTTGCACTCCATCCCCATACGTAAATCAGAAAGTAAAATATTGCTTTGCTGTTGGCGCACCGAATAAAACCCTTTAGTAAACCACTGCAAGCGTTTTATAGCCCATTCATCGCTAATATTATTTAACAATGAAGGCGTTGTTTGATAAGGCGTTAATGTAACATCGCTGGGCGCGTCAAATACTGATGCATAACCTTCGTAGTATTGTCCGTCAGACATCACAACAATACGCCACAGCAAAGTGGTTATCGGGGCAGGCGTACTAATATACGCATTTACTGGTATTTGCCTGTTGTTGAGTGCTGTTTTCACCTTGTCATCAATACTTACTTTTAAAATTAAAGCACAAAATAAATATAGACTACTTAAAACTAAGGCCGCTGAATTTATACGATAAGCCGTTGCTGCTTGTATTTTGGGTGTTAGCGTACATATTACGCCAATTAATAAAGGAAGCGTGTAAGCAGGGTCAATAATAAACACACTAGAAACCGCAAAGGGGTACTCAGTAAAAGGCCAGAGTAGTTGTGTACCGTATACCGTTAGGCTGTCTAATATGGCATGTGTAGATAAACTAAAAAATACTAGCCAAAACCAGCGTACTTTATAAATTTGCATTCCCGCGTGTATTTTTAATATTAGCCATACAATGAGAGGGCTAATTAATAAATGTATTAATAACGAATGACTAAAGCTACGGTGATAAGTAAATGCTTCTACAGAGCCACCATATGGCAAAAATACATCTAAATCAGGGAGTGTGCCTAAAATTGCTCCCCATAAAACGGCTTTTCGACCTATTTTATTGCCTAATACCGCATAACCTACAGCACTGCCTAATGCTATCTGCGTTAAAGAATCCATTTTGATTAATACCTTTAATTACTACTCTTATTATTTATACTTTTTGATTATTAAAAAGCGTCAAAAAATAATGTGAAATATTTGATAAGCACATCAATGCCTAAAATTTATAAACTAAGCCTAGGTTTTATAAAATCTAAAAATGCTGTAATGCGAGACGATACAGCACTATTTTTATAATACACGGCTTGTACAACCTCTCGGTTATTAGGTGAGCTAACTGCACTGGGTAACACTTCAACTAATTTACCTGTTTTTAGGTCATTGCCAATCATAAAGTGAGAAAGTAGCGCCACACCTTGGTTTGCAATACATAGTTGGCGCACTGTTTCGCCGCTGCTTGCGCTAAGCGAAAACGTAAATAAAGCGGGCTTTACTAACGGCCAATTGTTTAATTTAGGGAAGTCACTAAAACCAATTATCTTGTGATTTTGTAAGTCATCTATTTGTGTAATTGCTGCGTTGTTTTTTATATATTCTGGGCTGGCTACAATACGTAACTGGCTGCTGCCAAGTTTACGAACATGTAAATTTGAGTCTTTTAAATCACCAATACGTATGGCTAAATCGGTTTTATGTTCAAGTAAATCAATAATGCTGTCGTGTGAGGTTATATCAAGCGTTATGTGGGGGTATTGCTTGGCAAATTCGCCAATTAAAGGCGTAAGTTGGTGCAATACAAAAGGGCTTGCCGCATCTATTCGCAGCTTGCCACTTGGCGCTTGTTTTAAAAGCTTTATGGCTTCTTCACCGGTATAAAGCGTATTTAACCCTTCGCGCGCATATTTTATAAAAGTATGGCCCTCTTCGGTAAGTTCTAATCGGCGTGTTGTTCTGTTTAGCAAAGTACATTGCAATGTATTTTCAAGGCGTGATACAGCTCGCGACACTTTAGCCACCTGTTGATCGAGCA
Source organism: Pseudoalteromonas sp. NZS100 (assembly GCF_015864815.1). Taxonomy (NCBI): domain Bacteria; kingdom Pseudomonadati; phylum Pseudomonadota; class Gammaproteobacteria; order Alteromonadales; family Pseudoalteromonadaceae; genus Pseudoalteromonas; species Pseudoalteromonas sp. NZS100. The sequence continues at coordinate 110,435 of NZ_JADYWM010000013.1, read as the reverse complement.
AATTAGCCGCCCCGGAAAAGCTTCCGCAATCTACTACCGTTATAAATGTTTCTAAATCTTCAGTTTTTGAATGAACAGCCATAAGTATATCAACACCATCTTTGCATTATTAACAAAAGTATTTTGTCACTAATGCTATTTTTTGCAAACGATATTTTAGCCAAACTACATTCTTCAAATATTAATGAGGATATAACTATGCCATTGGCTTTGTGGGCGCTTACCTTAAGCGCATTTGCAATAGGAACAACTGAGTTTGTAATAGTGGGATTAGTACCCACCATTGCAAACGACTTAGGCGTAAGCCTACCTTCAGCAGGTTTGCTTGTAAGTTTATATGCGGTTGGCGTTGCCATCGGTGCGCCGGTGCTAACGGCTTTAACGGGTCGCTGGAATCGTAAAGTGGTACTAATAAGCTTAATGGGCTTATTTGTTTTAGGTAACTTACTTGCATGGCAAGCGCCAAGTTACGAAACATTAATACTTGCGCGCATTTTAACGGGGCTTGCCCACGGTGTGTTTTTTTCAATCGGATCGATGATTGCCACTAGCCTAGTAAGCAAAGACAAAGAAGCCAGTGCAATAGCCATTATGTTTACCGGGCTTACTGTAGCACTCGTAACTGGTGTGCCACTAGGTACATGGATTGGACAACACTTTGGTTGGCGTGCAACGTTTTTAGTTGTGTCGGTATTAGGTTTAATTGCATTAATCGGCAGCTCTATTTTAGTGCCAAAAAACTTAAAACAATCAATACCAGCCACGTTTAAAGAACAACTACAAGTAATCGTAAAACCGCGTTTATTACTCGTATATTTAATGACGATACTGGGCTACGGCGGCACGTTTACAGCGTTTACTTATTTAGCACCTATTTTAGAGCAACAAACAGGTTTTGCGCCTTCGGCTATTGCCTTAATAATGCTTGTTTACGGCGTATCGGTAGCGATAGGTAATATTTGGGGTGGAAAGTTGGCCGACAAACGCGGCCCAATTAGTGCCCTGAGCATTATATTCAGCGCTTTGAGTATTATTTTACTGATATTTACCTTTACGATGGAATCAAAAATTGCTGCTGTACTTACTATTTTAGTCTGGGGCGCATTTGCTTTTGGTAATGTGCCAGGCTTGCAACTTTATGTAGTAAAGCAAGCACAAAAGCACACGCCAAATGCGGTAGATGTTGCATCAGGTTTGAACATAGCCGCATTTAATATTGGTATTGCACTTGGCTCAATTATTGGCGGTAGCGTAGTAGAGAACATGACCCTGCAAGATACAGCATGGATAGGCGCTGTTATCTCTGTTTTAGCACTTGGTGTTACACGCTACAGCGGTATGCTTGATAAACGTGAAATTCAGCAAGCATAAAGTATCTTCTGTTAACCTTGAAACTAAAATTAATGACCTCATACCTGTTATGAGGTCATAGATTTTTAAGTGACAGTCGTAATAAGAAGTAAAAGGTGTATTTCGTAAAACTATAGGGCGTGTTGCTCTTTGGTTGTTGAATTTGCAGTAGTAAGTTTGGTTTTTAGGCAAGGCAGAGCCTATGTAGTGTGGTTGTTCCCCATAAATAGGCGATAACGCAGCATAAAAACCAAACATACACTGCCCGTTGGGTTCTTTCTAGGAGCGATTAACTCTTTGTTGCTCGGTTTTTACTTAGCCCACTAGGTTACAAACCTCGCGCCGCGATTAAATCGCCCCTAGATTGAACAAATTTCAATCCACAAAGAACAACACGCCCTAGTGAAGTTTGTATTTTTAACCGATTATTTTATAAGGATAAACCATGACAAAACGTGTAATAGAAATGCCAGAACTAGGTATGGGAACATTCCGTTTGGAGGGCGACACTGCCTATAACTCAGTAAAAATGGCGCTCGAAGTTGGGTTTCGCCATATTGATACTGCACAAATTTATGGCAACGAAGAGCAAGTAGGCCAAGCCATAAAAGATAGTAATATTCCGCGCAGTGAAATATTCTTAACTACCAAAGTGTGGAATAACAAATTAAATAAAAGCGACTTTATCCCAAGCGTTAAGAAGTCACTTGAAAAGCTACAGGTTGATTCGGTCGACTTACTGCTAATTCATTGGCCATCGCCTGCTAACGACGAGCCAATGAGTGAATACCTCACTGAATTACTAAAAGCGAAGCAGCTTGGTTTGACTAAGCACATTGGTGTATCAAACTTCACCATTGCAAACTTAAATGAAGCAATGCAAACGCTTGACTCGCGTGAAATATTTACCAATCAGGTTGAGGTTCACCCATATTTAACTAATACTAAATTACGCGCATTTTGTGCTCAGCACGATATACATGTAACTGCGTATATGCCATTTGTAGTAGGCAAAGTACTTAAAGATCAAACCATTATCGACATTGCTAAAAAGCACGATGCAAGCCCAGCACAAGTTGTTTTAGCATGGGTTAACGCAAGCGGCATGACGACAATTCCATCATCAACTAAGCGCAAAAACTTAGAAGATAACTTTAACGACCACGTTAAACTAGATGATGAAGACATAGCCCGCATTGATGGCCTTGATTGTGGCGACCGCCAAGCAACACCAGACTTTGCTCCGCAGTGGGATCAGTAAACTTACCTCAAACGCAAAGTTAAACTAAATATTTTAAGGTGTAGATTATCTACACCTCAACTTTTAAAAAGGAATACACATGTTAACGGTTATAGCGGCACTGTCGTGCAAAAATATTGATGCAGATGTGATGCTTACAGCACTTGAAAACTTACAAAAGTCATCGCGCCAAGAAGTAGGGTGCTTACGTTATGAACTATCGGTAAAAAGTGATAATGAACATACCGATTACGTTGTTAGTGAACAGTGGGCGTCTGACGAGCACTTTGAAGCGCATAAAAACGAGCCACACTTTAAAGCATTTGGTACGCAAGTTACTGGGCTTTTAACCAATAGTAGTATTGATGTATATAAATCAATTGGTTAAATTCTTTTTATAGTGCCTATTATGGTACGTATTAAAATACTTAGCTAAATTACATATCACAAAGTAAATACTCAAATAGGTGCTGTTAACCTACATCACCTTTTATTCTTACACCCCAACCTGCCTAAATACCCAACTTCGCCAATATCAATGAAACCTATTAGGACTCTTTTTTGTTAATTCGCATTCGTAGTGCGTCGAAATCAAAAGATGTTTATAACATTATTAAAAGTCGTTTTGGTATCACAATCCACTCTAATAAATAGCCTATTTAATTTGTTGTTTACATTAAAATTCTCTGGTGTAAATATAGAAATATAATATGGCATTTTAGTCAGCCGTAAATAGTTCTAGTGGTACTTAATAAGAGACTCAAAATAGCAAACTATTTATATATTTTTTTGTGTTATATTTTTAGAGCTGAGTTAATTAATAATGGAGACATGGGTATGGAAATTAATAAATCTAATCAATCTATTCTTATTTTTGTAATCCCTTTATTAACTGCGTATTTTGGATCAAAAGTTATATTTCACTTATTTGCTTTTGAGTATCTTGTGTTTACAGATACTTTTGACATTCTAAAGCTACTCATTGATATTAGTGTATTTGGAGTGTTGTTCTATATTAGTTCGCTGGGCGTTGGTTATGTCATCAGAGCTAAAACATAAGTTTTTAATCATTAGCTGGTAAATTGCTAGCTAAAAAATCACAGCCAATAAAGCCTTAACAGCTTTAAACTGTATAATTTATATGGAGATAATAATGAAAAAATTAATCGCAATAGTAGCGTTGTTAGGCTTTGCCTCATTTGCACAAGCTAATGATAGTTTTGTAGTTAATGCTAAATTTTATGATAATAAAAACTTAATTGGTTCACCTGTTTTAGTAGTCAATTCAAATGAAGAGGCGTCAGTTTCAGTTGATAATTCGTATAGTTTTGCTCTTACAGTAACGCCAATTGATGATTTTACTGTTAGTTTAGCAACTGACCTAAAACTAGGTGGAAAACATATGGCTCCCTCTTTAGTTGTTGAACTAGGTAAAGAAGCAAGTATTAATATTGATGGTAAAGAACTGTCAGTTTTAGTAAGCAAATCAAGCAGCTAATAATTTAAAAACTAGGAATATAATTAATGAGAAACTCAAGAAATGAGATAGTAAAATATGGAGTCTCTTTTGGTACGGCCCTAGCAATTGCTATTTCATGGAGTGCTAATGAGTCTGTGTTATGGGCAATTTTGCACGGTTTTTTGTCTTGGTTTTATGTTATTTGGCATGTAATTACGCGATAAGTATTTTCGCGTGTGCACTCATTGATTATGTATATTTCGGTCAATGTTAATACTCGAGCAATTACCATCTAAAACTATTAAGTTAAAAATATAAAAGGAATAATTAATAATGAAAGGTGCGGGTGGAAGCTCTGGTGGTATTGGGCATTTTTTTATTGGTTTAATTATGATGTGCGGTGGCTTTTATATGCTGCTAAACGCAATTTCGGTGACCTCTAATTTTGGACTAAGTTCTCGCATTTATAGTGTTAATGCTTTAGGTGGCTTTGGCGTTACAGGCGGCATGGTTATGATCCCGTTTATTTTTGGTGTGGGTCTGATTTTTTATAATTCTAAAAATATTTTAGGCTGGGTGCTATCTCTTGGCTCGTTAACCGCACTAATATTTGGTGTTATATCGAGTGTTCGATTTAGTATGCGAACTATGACGTCGTTTGATTTGATCGTTATTATAATTTTAGCGTTTGGCGGTTTAGGACTGTTTTTACGCTCGCTCAAATCTATTGATACTTAAATAATTACCACGCTTTGTTTTAAATACAATTTTAATTATAGGCATTTAACATGATGTTCTAATGCCTAAGCTAATGCATTAATAATGTAATCCTTCCTATTTACTGCTTAACCAGTAACGTATTTTAAAGAGATTTATGTGAACAACTCAATACAGCTAAAACTAATTGCTACTCACTTATTAGCACAAAGAGAAGAAAACCCAGCGCGTTCAAACTTTCCTAAAGAGTTAGTACTAGACTCGACTGACGATGCGATAGAAGTACAAAAGTTGATGATTTATTTAAATGAGCAAACTGTATATGGCTGGAAGTGTATGCTGCCTTTAGATGATGGCTCAATTATATTAGCGCCTCTTTTACATGCACCTATAAAACAAGCTGAAAATTGCCCACTGTATACAACAAACAATAAAGCGCTGATAGAACCAGAAATTGCATTTATTTTGCAAAGCGATTTACCAAGTAATAAAACCTATACAAATGAAGACGTAGATACTGCATTTGCCAGCGCCCATTTAGCACTTGAGCTTATTCAAAAAAGGTTTGATGAAGACACTCCAAGCACTCACATTGAAAAACTGGCCGATGGCCTATCCAATCAAGGCGTGTATTTAGGCCCGCAAATAGATAAAGCCAAAGCGTATAACGCAAGTACTGTAAATATTAACGTTAAGCAAACTGAGCTGGAGTTAAACTTGGCAGGTGTGCACCCTGCAGAACTTGCGCAGCTTCCTCTTTATTGGGCAGTTAATTACTTATCAGCAAATGGAATTAACTTAAAAGCAGGGCAAGTGTTTATAACTGGTTCTTACTGTGGTGTGGTTGAGCTTAATACTAATGAGCAAACATGTATTACATATGAAGATTTAAATACTTTTAATGTGATATTTTTATCCCATTAAGCGAAGTACTCATTTTAATGGTCATAATTAAACAACCCACTAATTAGTGGGTTGTTTTTATTTGGCTAAATTTTAATTATTTGATTTTAGAGAGTAGTGCAGGATTTATTACGAGATTTCGTACGCCGTGGGCATGATCTTCATCAAAGGCGTTACTTTCACACCATTTACCAACACTGTTTATATCAACCTTTGCTACTTTTGGTTTAACTGACCATGTTACTTGAAAAGGAGAGCCTGCTTCGTTGTAACTCGGGCCAGTAGTTGAACCACTATAGACAACAGGTTTACCCGTATTTGTAGGTGTAGCAATAGCTTGATAGTAACCATTAACAGATGACACGGCGCTTATTTGAGCAAAATCAAGTGCGTTAGCATCGTTTACTAATACATATACTTGAGCTTCAACACGTAGTTGCGGATTTTTAATCGAATCACTTAAACAACTCCCCAAGGTAGGGCCTGGTTTTACAATTGCTGACGTATGAACGTTATGTACCTCAATGGTATCGCCAACTAAAAGCGCGCCGTGATCGCTCGGACAAATTTCAATTTTTGCTGGTTTACTTTCACCTTTAGTTAAAGTGCCTGAATATAAGTAGCCACTTTTAAAGCCTTTTCCATTACCATTTCCTGCATATTTGCTAAATTCGCCACCGGCATGTTCAGCATTTTTATGAAAATGTATATTACATAAGTTCATATTTGATGAAGTTGGGGCATGAGAGAAAACTGCCGTGTTTTCGCCTTTATAATTATCAATATTGCGTGGAGATTGTGGCCCAAAACCTTTATTAGCGGTGTTTTTAGCAAGCGCTGCACGCTGTATTTTTATTATGTCGTCATTTACTATTTCGTGGTTAGCTTTAGCTGGTGTATTAAAAGATAGGATAGTGATTACAGCAGAAATTACACTTATTTGTGTTTTGATTGTCATTGAGTCAGTGCCTTTAAATTATTTTTTGCGTAACAATTAAGTTAACAGCTCTTGTTTTTCGTCAAATAATCCTAAAATAATTAAACTAATGCAAAACTATTTAATAGATAAATCGTATTTTAAAATAAGTGCATCTATATAGCGGGTGCGTAATGTATGTTGTTTTTCATGATCGGCGCCATGCCCTAACGCTTTGTTTAAAAGCTTCATGGCGGGGTGTAGTAGCGCTCTTTCTTCTTGGTTTAAACTCGCTTTACTGCGCAGTTCTGTAATGTCGTCAACTAACAGCCTGCCAATGTCTACCGAGACTATTTCGTCTATTAATCCATTTTGAGTAAGTACGCCATATTTACTGCATAAAAACTGTTGCCAAACTTGCTGTAAGTGCTCGTCTATTTCACAGCCAAATAGCTCTTCGCTAAACATAAATCCTTGCTGAGCGAGTTTAGTTAGGCTTGCAGTATATTGCTGCGCAAAATAATTAAAAGCATGGCTTGATGATTCTATTTTTTGTTTTAAAAGACCTTGCCCCCAATTAACGCAGCCGCGCGGATAATAGTCGTCATATTCTTCGCATTCATACAAACCCGAATATGAGCTGCAGCTAAGTTGACTTTTAATACAGTAACTTGGTTTGGGGAACACACTTCGCTCTTGCCAAGCTAAAAGTGTATCTGCATCTATGTTTAATGCTTGGCACAGTTCATCGGTGTTATAAAAATGAGTTGCTAAGTAGTCAGATAAACGCATAAAGCCTCTGGTATCGTTAAAATAAAATACTGTTTATATATACAGTTGTTCATTTTGTATTACCAAACTCAATAACACAAGCGATTTTATAATTAAATGTGCGCTTATACCTCCAAAAATACCGGCAAGTATGTTACAAATAGCGCAAGTTTTATAAATAATGAATTTTTATGCGCACCCTAAACCAAATTAAACAAGCAAGCCTTATTACAGCTATTAAAACGCCATACTTAGCAAACGGTGAAATTGATCTCGCAAAGTACGATGAACTCGTTGAAATACAAATCGCAGCGGGCGTTGATGGCATTGTAGTTGGTGGCACAACAGGCGAAGGCCAGTTAATGAACTGGGAAGAGCATTTAATGCTTATAGCGCACAGTGCAAACAAGTATGGTGACAAACTGGTTATTGTTGGTAATACCGGTAGTAACAACACCCGTGAAGCGATTAAAGCAACTAAATATGGCTTTGCCAGCGGTATGGATGCAGCACTGCAAATTAACCCATATTATGGACGTACGTCAATCGCGGGTGTTAAAGAGCACTTTAAACGAGTACTTGATATTGGACCTGCCTTTATTTACAACGTAGCCGGTCGCACAGGCCAAGACCTAACACCTGATATTATTGAACCATTAGCACAGCACTCGAACCTAATTGGTATTAAAGAATGTGGCGGCAATGAGCGCATTGCACGCTATGAGCAGCAAGGCATTGCGTGTTGGTCGGGTAACGACGATGAAGCACACGACGCTCGTCATGTACACAAAGCTCACGGTGTTATTTCGGTTACTTCTAACCTTATTCCTGGGTTGTTTCGCCAATTAATGGATACTAAAAATGATGAGTTAAATACGTCATTAAAACCATTAATGAACTGGTTGTTCTGTGAGCCAAACCCTATTGCTATTAACACTGCGATGATGATGACAGGTGCAGTAAATCCAGTATTTAGATTACCGTATTTACCGCTTAGTGATGAACAACAAGCTCAAGGCGAAGTTTTAATTAATGAGTTAAATAACAACGATGTTGTTGGCGGTAAAGCTAAGTGCATAAAGCAGGACGATATAGCTCTACTTTCTTAGCAATATGAGCAAGCGCTGAACAGGGTGTTAGTTCAGTGCTTTTTATTAATGATTATTTACTTCTATTGCTAAAATCGGTAAAATTCCCTCCCTTATATCTTATAAAATATGCAGAGCTGTGGAATTTGTTGTTGAAGAACTCGCTATATGGATAAAGCCCGAACAGCGACAAATAAAAGAGAGTAATTGGTTTGATTCCTCCGTATTAAATCTTAGTTGGGTGCCTGCTATGCAGCGACGCCGAATGACTTCCTTTATTAAAATGGCACTCTTTAGTGCTCATCAAGTAAGCACACAAGGTAACTATGTTAACTTACCGAGTGTCTTTTCTTCTCGCCACGGCGATTTTCACAAAACGGCTAACTTACTTGTTGATGTAGTAAATGATCAGCCATTGTCGCCCACTGGTTTTGGGTTAAGTGTGCATAATGCCGCATCGGGGCTTTTCGGGATAATACAGGGTAATACAAGTGCTACAAATGCTATTGCTGCAGGAGCCGAAAGCTTTATTTATGCACTCGTAGATGGCTTTGTAAGACTTGCTGATAACGATCAGCCACACATGTTAATAGTTCATACCGATGAGACTCTCCCCGATATTTACGCTCAGTATGCCGATGAACAGCAAATAGCACACTCTATTGGTTTAATAATAAGAGCGCCGCAAAAAGGCGAACCTCATTTTAGTTTAAATAAAGTATTTAATACGGGCATGGAAAAAAGCGACTTACCAATGAGTATCCAATGCGCTAAAGCTTTGTATGAGCGAAGCAATACATTACTTGTTCATAACACGCTTGAGCACGATTGGCAGCTTACGTACCATGCTTAAAAATGCACAAAGACTATGTGGATTGATTTGGCGGATTATTGCGACTGCATTTTGCTTTTCAGTTTTTGGAATTGGTGGTTTAGTATTAGCCTTTATTGTTTTTCCTGCTCAGCGCCTATTCCAAAGTGACTCAGTTAAACAAATGCTTAAGGCTCGAAAAACAGTACATTACAGCTTCAAATGGTTTGTTAGTTTAATGCATGTAACGGGCGTTATTCGATTTCATGTCAACGATAAAGCAAAAATTGCAGGCTTAAAAGGGCAATTGATATTAGCAAACCATCCTTCTTTAATTGATGTTGTTGTTTTAATTTCGGTAGTAAAAAATGCAGATTGCGTAGTAAAAGCACATTTATTTAAAAACCCTTTTATGCGTGGCGTTATTAAAAGCACCGGCTACATAAGTAATGAGAACCCACAGGAGCTATTACGAGAGTGTGAGCGCAGTTTGCAAAAGGGTAATAACTTAATTGTATTTCCAGAAGGGACACGGACAGAGCCTAACAAAGCATTAAAGTTTAAACGAGGCGCTGCAAATATTGCAATTAGGTGTCATGCGCCCATTACTACTTTTTTAATTAAAATGAAGCCAAACACTTTAACCAAAGGCACACCTTGGTATAAGGTCGCGCCATATCAGGCGCATTTTACAATGGGGCTTGCGAGCCAGCAGTTTAATTGTGCAGCGTACCACAGCGATATGCCTGCGATGCAATCACGCCAATTGACTAAAGATTTACAACATTATTTTACACAAGAGCTAAAAAATATATGAGCGAATTAAAAGAACAAATAAAACAACTGATTATCTCAAGCCTTGACCTTGAAGACATGACCACTGCTGATATTCAAGATGATGACGCTTTATTTGTAGATGGCCTAGGGCTAGATAGCATAGATGCATTAGAACTTGGCCTTGCGATAAAGAAGCAATTTGATGTGAAAATTGATGCAAACTCTGAGCAAACTAAAGCGCACTTTGCCTCAGTTAATTCTTTAGCAAAATTTATTGAACAAGCACGTTCTTAATATATAAAAGTAGGAAGAAAGATGAAAACCGCTGCTGAAATTTATGATGTATTACACGGCATTTTAGAAAACGAATTTGAAATAGACCCAGAAGATATTAGCTTAGAGGCTAACCTGTACCAAGATCTTGATTTAGACAGTATTGATGCAGTTGACTTAGTTGTAAAATTAAGAGAAATCACAGGTAAAAAAATTGAGCCTGATGCCTTTAAGCTTGTGCGCACAGTGCAAGACATAGTCACCGAAATAGAAAAGTTAGTTAACTAATACTATGTTAAAAGCAGTTTTAACAACGTTAATTATGATTTGCTTGGCTTGCTACCCTATTATTGTGTACGTAGGCCTTACGCGTTTTAATAGTCAGATTATTACAGTATTACTGCTATTTTTACTCGGGCTTAGACTTTGGTTAAGCAGAACCTTGTTTGATAAAATGCCGTGGTTAAAGCCCGCTACATTTTTAGCAGCCATTACTATTTTGATTTCCAAGGTAATGGAAAGCGACTTAGGGCTGCGTTTGTATCCCGTAATCATTAATTTAGTTATGTTAGTTGTGTTTGCGTATTCATTGTATAAAGGGCCTTCTATTATTGAAACCTTTGCGCGCATTACTGAGCCCTCACTTGATGAAAATGGTGTAATTTATACAAAAAAAGTAACGCTAGTGTGGTGTGTGTTTTTTGTATTAAACGGTGGTATTGCCTTGTACACCAGTATTTTCAGTAGCCTAGAAACTTGGGCTTTTTATAATGGTTTTATTGCTTACTTAGGCATGGGCGCATTGTTTGCGATAGAGTGGCTAGTAAGACAAAAAGTAAAAAGGAACGCCGGTGTTTAATGCTTTTCAAAGCAATGCGTTAAGAGCATGTTTTAATCATAACGACAATAATATTTTAGAGTATCAGTTTGTTAGTGATATAAACCAAGTTTTAGCAAAGCTATCAACGTTAAATACTAAATCATCGGTTGTTTTATACACCACAGACACCTATGAATTTGCCGTGTACCTATTTGCTTTAGCATTACATGGTAACGCAGTGATTTTGCCGTCGAATGGGCAACCTGCAACGTTAAACTCCTTACTTAAACAAACGCCTTTTTTTATTGGTGAATCTGAATTAGTAGCCGATGTAGAGGCAGATTTTTTAGATGTAGGTACGTTAGACAATCAACCTCATTTCGTATCTCTTGAAATAATTAAATGGCCTCAGGAAGGTACAATTGTTTTTTACACGTCGGGCTCGTCGGGTAAAGCAAAGCCAATTGTAAAAACGTGGCAGGTAATAAATAAAGAATTAAATACATTAATAAACAGCTACGCACTGGTTGATAATCCTATTTTTATAGCGAGCGTTTCGCATCAGCATATATACGGCTTATTGTTTAGATTATTGTGGCCATTACGCGCAGAAAAGGTTGTAAATACAGAACTACTGCATTACCCAGAACATGTAGCTACAAAGCTTAAGTTATTTAAAAAAGTAGTGTTTGTTTCAAGCCCTGCGCAGTTAAAACGGTTATGTATTGATAATGTTTTAGTGGATAATAAGTCTAATTTACAATGGATTTTTTCATCAGGTGGACCGCTACTAAACGAAGATGCTGTATCATTGTTTACGCAATTGAATAAACCAGTCACACAAGTTTTTGGTAGTACCGAAACAGGTGGTATTGCATATCGACAAGTTACTTCACTTGAAAAGGTTAGCCTTTGGCAGCCATTCTTGGGTATTAAAGTAAGGGCCTTGGACGATCAGCGTTTAATTTTAAACTCACCGCTCGTTCGTGACAAAAATTACCCTCTAGATGATAGAGGTGAAGTGCTTAAAAATGGTCAATTTAGATTATTAGGTCGATTCGATCGAATTATAAAATTAGAAGAAAAGCGATTAAGTTTAGACGAGCTAGAACAGCATTTGTGTACTAGTGAGTGGGTAAGTGAAGCTAAAGTAATTGCCTTGCCTGGTGAGCGATTAATAGTAGGCGCTATTATTGTGCTTACGCATAAAGGGCAGATATTTTTTAATGATGACGGTAAGTTAGCTACAAATAATGCATTAAAAGCGCATGCATTAGCGCGTTTTGAGCGAATTTGTATCCCTAAAAAGTGGCGTTTTGTAGAACAATTACCATACAACTCACAGGCAAAGTTAAACTTAAAAGCGTTGGAGAGTCTTTTTGCAAAAGTTGATTAAAACACAGCCTGATTTATTGTTTTGCGATAAAGTAGAGCAAAAGTGTAAATTAAGCTTACTAGTTCCTCATGATTTAGATTATTTCAAAGGACATTTTACGGATGGCCCAATACTCGCAGGTGTTGTGCAGTTAGACTGGGCTGTGGCTGCAATTTGTAAATATTATAATGTTCAGCTACCTGTTAAGAATGTTGAAGTATTAAAGTTTCAGATAGTGATCACCCCAGGTATAACAGTTGAATTATTGCTTGAGCAAAAAGCAGAGAATAAATATACCTTTTCGTATAATTCAAACAAAGGACAGCATGCATCTGGCCGTGTTGTTTTTGATAGCCTAATAAATGAATAACTTTTGCATTGTTATCCCAAATTATAATCACATTACGGTTATTGATGATGTACTGAGCCAATTATCGTCATTTAATCTTCCTATTATTATGGTTGATGACGCAAGCAACGCCGAAGCTAAAAATGTGTTCAGTAAGCTTGATGCAAAACACGCGCAGTTGAGTGTAGTTACCCACGACGATAATCAAGGTAAAGGCGGCGCGGTACAAACAGGCTTAAAGCAGGCACATAAGCTAGGTTTTTCACATGCGATACAGGTTGATGCAGATGGTCAGCATGACTTATCTGATATTAAAAAACTAATAGCGCTTTCAAACGCTCAGCCTAAAGCGCTTATAAGCGGTTGCCCAATATATGATGACTCAGTGCCTAAACACCGTTATTTAGCACGTTACTTAACGCATGTGTGGGTATGGATTGAAACGTTAAGTTTTACAATTGTAGATTCAATGTGTGGCTTTAGAGTGTATCCACTTGAGCAAAGTACAAAGCTAATTGATGAGGTGTCGCTTGGAAAACGCATGGATTTTGACCCCGAAATTTTAGTGCGTTTATATTGGCGCAATGTGCCTTTTGTATTTTTACCTAGCCAAGTAATTTACCCCGAAAATGGGCTTTCTCATTTTCAACCATTGCACGATAATGCGCGTATTTCCTGGTTACACACTCGCTTGTTTTTTGGCATGTTGATTCGCTCACCTGTGTTAATTTTTCATAAATTAAAGAGGCGTTATGGCCGCTAAACATTGGTCTAAAATGCAAGAACGCGGTAATTTCATAGGTATTCAAATACTGTTATTTTCCCATAAATTACTGGGTAGAAAAGGGCTGTGGATTGTTTTGTTTCCTGTGGTTTTTTATCTTTTTTTAACAGGAAAAGTAGCGCGTGTAGCATCTAAAGCGTTTTTAGCGCAGGTTAATGTTTACCAAGGCAGTAAACAACCTGTTACGTTTAAAATGCAATTAACGCACTTTTGCAGTTTTGCAGATAGCGCATTAGATAAAATTGATGCTTGGCTTGGGCGAATAACCCAACGTGATATTAAATACACTAATGAGCATTTATTTGCTGAGCTAGATGAGCAAAATCAAGGGGCTATTTTTATAGGTTCCCACTTGGGTAATTTAGAGGTGTGCAGGGCACTTAGCCAGCACCGCAGCAGTAAAAAAATAAATGTACTGGTGTTTACCCATCACGCTGTTGAATTTAATAAAATGCTTAAAAAGATTAACCCAGATGTGTCGGTTAATTTAATACAAGTGACTGATATGGGGCCTGACTTAGCTATTTTACTAAAAGAAAAAGTAGAGCAGGGAGAAGTAATCGTTATTGTTGGCGACAGAACAAGCACAACAACGGCTTCTCGGTCGGTACAGGTACCATTTTTAGGCAAAAATGCCCCATTTTCACAGGGGCCTTTTATATTAGCCGCGCTGCTTGATTGCCCTGTTTACTTTTTGTTTTGTTTAAAAGATAAAAAAAGCAAAAAGTATCAAGTGATATTTGAACATTACAGCCAATCATTAAAAATGCCTCGACGAGAGCGACAGCAGGCGCTAACACTTATTATTACTGACTATGCACAGCGTTTGAGTTATTACGCAGCTTTATATCCTTATCAGTGGTTTAATTTTTACGATTTTTGGAAAAGTGATCAGCAGGTAGTGCGCGATCAATCAATGGAGAACAAGTGTGACTGAACAAAATATACAGCTTTTTGGCAATCAGCGATTATCAATTGAAGATATTGTTCGAGTTGCCTTTAATGAAACACAAGTGCAATTAAATAGCTGTGAAACTTTTAGCGTTAAAATTAATAGCGCTTTGCATTTTTTAGACACACTTTTAAAAGAAGATGGCGTAATTTACGGCGTTACTACTGGTTACGGTGATTCTGTAACGGTGGCTGTACCCCTTGATTTAGTTGATGAATTACCTCTGCATTTAACACGCTTTCACGGCTGTGGACTCGGGGATGTATTTAATAAAGTGCAAGGGCGTGCAATTTTAGCGACCCGCTTAACATCACTTTCACAGGGCTACTCTGGTATTAGCTGGGAAATGCTGCACCTACTTAAAGATTACTTAAATAACGATATAGTGCCTGTGATCCCACAAGAAGGGTCAGTAGGTGCCAGTGGCGATTTAACACCGTTATCTTACGTTGCAGGTGCGATGGTAGGCGAGCGTGATGTGTTTTACAAAGACCAAGTACGTAACAGTGCAGAAGTTATGAAAGAAGTTGGCTTAGAGCCACTCACTCTAAGGCCAAAAGAAGGTCTTGCCGTTATGAATGGCACAGCGGTAATGACTGCATTAGCGTGTTTAGCGTTTGATAGGGCTAATTACTTAGCTAAACTGGCGAGCCGTATTACTGCATTATCAAGTTTAGCGCTTAAAGGAAATAGCCATCATTTTGATGAGATATTATTTTCAGTTAAGCCACACCCTGGGCAGCAACAAATTGCACGTTGGATAAGAGAAGATTTAAACCATCACGATCACCCTCGTAATGCCGACAGACTTCAAGATAGGTATTCAATCCGTTGTGCACCCCATGTTATTGGTGTGCTGCAAGACAGTCTGCCGTTTTTTAGGCATATGATAGAAAACGAGCTTAACTCAGCAAACGATAACCCGATTATTGACGGTCAAGGTGAGCATGTATTACACGGTGGGCATTTTTACGGAGGCCACATTGCAATGGCAATGGATAGCATGAAAACAGCCGTTGCAAACCTTGCTGATTTAGCAGACAGACAAATCGCTTCTTTGGTTGATACTAAGTACAACAATGGGCTACCTTCAAACTTGTCTGATAGTGCACCAGAGCGCCGTTATATTAATCATGGTTTTAAAGCGGTTCAAATTGGCTGTAGTGCTTACACAGCAGAGGCATTAAAACTAACCATGCCGGCCAGCGTTTTTTCTCGCTCTACGGAGTGTCATAATCAAGATAAAGTGAGTATGGGGACTATTGCGTCTCGCGATTGTTTACGTATTTTACAGCTAACAGAACAAGTGTTAGCAAGTACGTTATTAGCCAGCATTCAAGGTGTTAGATTACGTATTAAGCAAGGCGATCTTGAGTTTTCGACTTTAACGCAAGATATGCAAAACATGTATACCGATATAACTGATTACTTTGAAAACCTCATTGAGGATAGACCAATGGAAGCCGTGCTAAGGCAAACAATAGGGTATATTCAAACTAAACGTTGGGCGTTGTATGAATAGTAAAGGTGCATTATTAACGCATGTGGTAGAAATTGAAATTCCATTTCATGACTGCGACCCGATGAATGTTGTATGGCATGGTAATTACCCACGTTATTTAGAAGTAGCGCGCTGCGAGTTACTGCGGTTATTTGATTATGATTACCCACAAATGCATGAATCGGGCTACGCGTGGCCAATCGTTGATATGCAAATAAAGTATGTCGCCTCAGCGGTATTTACTCAAAAAATCAAAGTAGCGGCTTATTTAAAAGAATACGAGAACCGACTACGGATTGATTACGTAATTACTGACTCGCTAACTAATAAGCGCCTTACTAAAGCCTCAACCACGCAAGTTGCGGTTGAGGTTAGCTCTAAAGAAATGCAATTTGAATCACCCGCTATTTTATTTAATAAGTTAAAAGCGGTTTTGAATTAAATTTTTATTTTATAGGCGATTAAATGAATTTTTTAAAATGTTTTACATTGAGCATAGCCATTAGCTTTTTACTGTTTTGCACAGTAGTAAATGCAGCAGCTATTAAAGGTGAGTTTAAGCAATATAAGCAATTTAATGGATTTGCTAAGCCTTTTATTTCGTCGGGTGTTTTTTCGTTAATTGACGAAAAGCTCATTTGGCAAGTGAAAATGCCTGTTGAGAGTATGCTCATAATAGAAAACGGCAAAGTGCTTGCACAAAATGCCAATGGTGAGTTAATACCACAACCCGGTAGCGAGCAATTTGTAGGATTACTGAGTGACTTACTTAGCGTAAATATGAGTGCGCTGGAAACACGTTTTGACATTGCTAAAATGCAAGGCAGTTGCACACAGTTAACACCAAAAGAAGCGATGCTACAGCAATTATTTAGTGATTTTATTTTATGTGAAACTGCTAAGCAAGTGAACAGTATTACACTAAATGAGCACTCAGGAAATAACACTAAAATTGAGTTTACTTATTCCAAATAAAATTATGTTTTTAAATAATGCAGTGCTTAATTAAGGGAATAGTGCAGTGACAAAACGAATTACCGTTATTGTAGGGTGGTTTAGCAGTTTAATTTTACTTTTTGCTGCAGCTTTTTGGCTGTCTAAACCAACATTTAGCGCTGATATGCTTAGCTTATTGCCAAAATCGCATTCCCAAATTGCACATGCGGAAGATGTTTTTTTTCAGCAAAATGCTAATCGTATTATGTTCTCGTTTGCAGGAAGTAATAAAAATAAAGCATTTGATGATTTCCAAAAATGGCTCGACGATAATTCAATTAAAAGCACATTTAACTTTCCGTCCGTTAACGATTTAGCGCAAACATTCTCACCTTTCAAACATGCGTTATTAAGTGATACTTACAAGCAAACATTAAGCAAAAAAACAACGTTTGAACATTATTACCTTGAGCAATTAAATCAGTTAGGCAACCCATTTGTAAGTGCTACCTTAAGCAAAGATACAAGTTTGAGCTTAGCGGCATTTATAGAAGATAACTTAAAACAAAGCCAATTGTTTACGCTTGAACAAGGTCGTTTAACTCGACGTTTAAAAGGCGTTGAATACCGTGTCATTTTGGCAAACTTAGCGCCCGAAAATTTAGGGGTTAATAAATCAATTGATTTAGCTGGCGCGATAATTAAACAGATCAATATACTTAATAAAACCTACCCTGATTTAAGCATTACTTACTCTGGTGTGCTATTTCATACGGCTGAAAATGCTAAACAAGCTAAATACGAGATGAGCCTGTTTGGTGGCATTAGCTTATTAGCCCTTATTGCTATGGTATTTTGGGTGTTTAGGCGTTTAAACAGTATTTTATTAGCAAGCTTTACCGTACTGAGCGCACTTATTGGTGGCGCTATCGCTATGGTGTTGCTGTTTAATACTATTCATTTATTAACGCTTGTTTTTGCAGTTACCTTAATTGGTATTGCCATTGATTATGCATTCCATGGTATGACTGACTTAGCCAAAAAAGAGCATGAAAAAGGCTACAGCAAAGGGACACAATCTGCGCTTTTGCTGTCTCTTATTACGACTACGCTGGGTTATTGCTGCTTACTAGGTGCACCACTAACGTTATTATCTCAAGTTGGTGTGTTTGTTATTGCGGGTTTAGTGAGTGCTTGGCTATTTACAGTTTTAGTTTTGCCATTGTGGCAATCTACACTCACGTTATCGCCTTCGAGTTTATTGATGAGTCAAAAGCTCATTAAGGTTTTTTTATACTGCAATAGTTTAAAAAAACCAATACTCATTACATTATTAGCCCTTATAAGTGCGTTATTTTTAATAAAACCCATTAGCTTTAATGATGATGTAAAGCTATTAAATGCAAGCTCCGAACATTTAATGCTAAACGAAAAAAAGCATTTGTTATTACTTGGGCAATGGGACACCCAAATTGTTTTTATGTTTGCAGATAGCGACGAAGCGCTTTTACAAAAACAAGAACAATTTTTAAAACGCTTAACCCAACTAAACCCTAATTTTAAACATAACAGCATTAGCCATTGGTTGCCTAGTTTACAAAAGCAGAGGGATAACCAAGCCTTGTTTGAACAGGCAAAAAACAAAGGGACTTTGAATATTGCTGAGCGCGTTACAGGGCAAGTGCTAGCAAGTACAAAAGCGCCCTTATTAACTTATGAAACACTCGCCACGAGTACATTTAAACCATTACTGCTTTCTCAAATGGTTGTTGAGTCAGAACAATCGATAACGTGGGTGTCTATTTCGGGTATTTCATCTGATCAACTAATTAATGAGGTTGAAAAAAACAATGGAATTTACCTTTATAATAAACCTAAACAAATTAGTGCTTTATTAAGTGATTACCGTGAATATTTACTATTAAGCCTAGTGCTTGCGGGTTTTATTAGTTGGCTGCTTTTTAGTTGGCGATTTACGATTAAAATAGCGCTGCTGCAGGTGACCATTTTATCTGTTGTGGTGTTGATCATGCTTTGGGTATGTAATGCGATTCAAGGTAGCTTGTCGTTATTTAATTTACTCGGTGCGTTACTTGTTATTGCCTTAGCAATTGATTACCTCGTTTTTTATCAAATAAATAAGTTAGAGCCCAAAAATGTGTTAGCGATTAGCTTATCGGCTGCGTCATCAATGTGGGTATTTGGCATGTTGAGTGCTTCTGATACACCCGCTATTTTTAGCTTTGGGCTGAGTGTAATGGTAGGGATTTTAGCTATTTACTTTTTATCACCGCTGAGTGTTTTAAAGCCTCAAAAGGAACAATAATTTGAATAACCTTGAGCAGTACGATGTTGTTGTTATTGGCGCTGGGCCTTCTGGTGCATTGGCTAGTAGTCTTTTAGTTCAAAAGGGATGGCGGGTACTGGTACTTGAACAGCAGGCGTTTCCACGTTTTTCAATTGGTGAAAGCTTACTGCCGCAATGTATGGCGTACTTAGAAGACGCGGGCTTAATCGATACACTACATAACAATGCAGCGGCTTTAGGTTTTCAGTTTAAAGATGGCGCTGCTTTTCATCGGGCAGGGCAAAATACAACTATAAACTTCACTGAAAAATTTACTAAAGGCCCAGGCACTACGTATCAAGTGAAAAGAGCCGACTTTGACAAATTATTAGCAGACAAAGCACAAGGACAAGGCGTAGAAATCAGATATAAGCACACGGTGGTTGACTACTGTGATGAGCCAAATGGTGCATCATTAGTGGTACACAATGAGCAGCAGCAAGCTTACCGCGTTAATGCCCGATTTGTATTGGACGCAAGTGGCTTTGGGCGTGTATTACCAAAATTGTTAGATTTAGAGCTTCCTTCTAACTTTCCTGTTCGAAGCGCTTATTTTAGTCACTTTAAAGACAATATTAGTGATACAAGCTTCGATCGAAATAAAATTTTGATTACCGTACACCCTCAATATTCAGACGTGTGGTATTGGCTTATTCCCTTTAGTGATGGTACTGCGAGTATTGGGGTTGTGGCGCAGTCAGAGCGTTTTAATGATGATGAATCTAGCGATTTACTAAATCAATTTATAGAGCAAGACCCTTATTTAAAAACACTGTTAGCACAGCGTGAGTTATTAACTCCAGCAAAAAATATAAAAGGCTACTCGGCAAATGTGAGTAAGTTATATGGTAAGCACTTTGCTTTATTGGGTAATGCGGGGGAATTTTTAGACCCGGTATTTTCATCAGGTGTAACAATCGCACTCAAATCTGCAAATTTAATTGCCCCACTTGTTGATCGCTATTTAAAAAACGAAGTCGTCGATTTTGACGCTCACTACGCACAGCCATTACAAGCTGGAGTCGATTGTTTTAGAACATTTGTAACAGGGTGGTACGATACGCGTTTTCAGGATGTGATATTTTACTCTGAACAAAATACCCAAGTACGAGAAATGATCAGTGCTATTTTAGCGGGTTACGCATGGGATACGAATAACCCATTTGTTGCACAAAGTGAACGCCGTTTAAATGTGTTGGCTCAGTTATGTCAAAATTAATTAAGTATGCGGTGTGTAGTGTATTTATATTTGCTGTATTGAGCGCATGTACGAGTTTTACAGCATCTAAAAATAAAGTGTATCTATCACCTAATATTCAATTAAATATTAATAGTGTACCAGCACAAATGTTTAATAAGTCTTGGCAGCAAGTTTTGTATATTACTAGTCAGCAAAACACACACACTGTATTTGCCCAATTAGCTATAAATGACAAAGGTGCAATTAAGTTATTGTTAATGACAGTGCAAGGCTTTCCGATTATGGAGCTTGAAAAACCTTTAAATGGCCCAGTAAAAACACGAAATATGCTGGCGGTAGAAGGGATAGACCCTCATTATATTTTGGCGGATATTGCATTAGTACATTGGCCAGTAGCATTTTTACAAAAGCAGCTAGAGGGTGCTTTAATAGAGCAGGTTGGCTCTAATCGGGAGGTATTTAACGATGATGGTACATTTATCACCATTGACTATAGTGATGAGTCGACAACGTTGAACAATATTTTACATCAGTATCAAATAACATTTAAAAAGGTAGAACAGTGACATATTGGCTGAATGATTTAGGCATTGTGAGTGCGATGGGCATAGGCCAAGATGCAACCATAACAAGCTTAAATAAATATAACCCTGCAACTCCTTTATTAACTTTAAATAAAAATTTAAGTGCTGAGAAAACACCGCTGTATGTCGGGCAAGTTCAGTCTATTGCTTTATCAAATAATAAACGTATCAATACATTTATTGATTTAGCTTTAGAGCAGATTAAGCCCACCTTAGATAAACTTTCGCATATTGATAAGTCGCGTATCGCAATTGTAATGGGTACTAGTACATCAGGTATTCATGATGGCGAAAGAGCGCGTAAAAGCTATGAAAGTACAAAACTTTGGCCCGGTGACTTTAGTTACAGTGATCAAGAGCTAGCAACACCCGCTCATTATATTGCACATAAAATAGGGGCGCTAGGCCCTTGTTACAGTATTTCTACTGCATGCACGTCGAGCGCTAAAGCGTTAATTAGCGCTCGAGCTTTGCTAAATGCTGATTTAGCCGATGTGGTAATTTGTGGTGGTGCAGATAGTTTGTGCCAATTAACAATTAATGGCTTTGATTCGCTCGCTTCTTTAAGCTCGGGTCTATGCCAGCCTTTTTCTAGCACCAGAGACGGCATTAATATTGGTGAAGGGGCCGCTTTATTTGTAATGACTAAAAATACGCCAATAACAAATAACGGCGTTATGTTACTAGGCAGTGGCGAAAGCTCAGATGCGCATCATATGTCAGCCCCCGATCCTAATGGGATGGGCGCCCAAGCTTCTATGGAAAAAGCACTAAAAAGCGCAAAGTTATCCTGTGGTGATATTGATTATATTAACGCTCACGGTACGGCTACTGAAAAAAATGACGAGATGGAAGCACTTGCAATTAATCGCGTGTTTGGCAACAATACCCCGCTTAGCTCAAGTAAGCATTTAACAGGGCATACTCTTGGTGCTGCAGGCGCCATTGAAGCCGGTATATGTTGGTTATTATTAAAAGACAGCGGTCAACATATGCTGCCGTATAACGTGATTAAAGAAGGCAGTGATTTGGCTGATATAAAAATAATAAAACAAGCGTTTAAGCCCGCTCTTAAATATTGCTTATCTAATTCTTTTGCGTTTGGCGGTAATAATGCCAGCTTAATATTGGGAGTTAACGTTGACTAATTACCCTATAGAGCTAGTAGTCCCGCATGATGCGCCTATGATTTTAATAGATAGCCTTTTAACACACAGCGAAGATGAAGCTCAATGCGGCGTTACTATAACTGAGCAAAGCCCTTTTTTTAGTCCTGCAATTAATGGCGTACCTAGCTATATTGGTGTTGAGTACATGGCGCAGTCTATTGCCGCTTACGCTGGTGCGTTAGCGAATGATGAAAATAAACCTGTAAAAATTGGTTTTTTAATTGGCACGCGAAAATATCAAACTTATCAACCGTGTTTTAAAAACGGCAGTAAGCTGACTATTGAAGTGAAAAAACTATATCAAGAAGAGTCAGGTTTAAGTGTATTTGAATGTCAAATACTCGCGTGTGAAACTCTACTTTGCCAAGCAAAAATTAATGTATTTCAGCCTGAAAACCCGTTGGAATTTATAAGAGAAAATCAATGACAAAAAGAATTTTAGTTACAGGTTCAAGCCGTGGTATTGGTAAAGCTATTGCGTTAAAACTTGCTGAGCAAGGGTTTGATATTGCTGTGCATTGCAGAGCCGGTGTTGAGCAAGCTCAAGTAACATGCGATGAGATTAATGCATTAGGTAGAGCTACCAGTTTATTACAATTTGATGTATGCGACAGAGAGCAAGCCAAAGCACAAATAATAGAAGATATAGCTAAGCATGGCGCTTATTATGGCGTGGTGTGTAATGCAGGTATTACTAACGATATGGCATTTCCTGCTATGCAAGGGGAAGACTGGGATTGTGTAATACGTACAGGCCTTGATGGGTTTTATAATGTAGTACACCCAACTGTAATGCCTATGGTACAAAGCCGTAAAGGTGGGCGAATAGTTACAATGTCATCGGTATCAGGTATTGCAGGTAACCGAGGGCAAGTAAATTATAGTGCAGCAAAAGCCGGTATTATTGGAGCTACAAAAGCACTTGCATTAGAATTGGCAAAACGCAAAATCACAGTTAATTGTGTGGCACCTGGTTTAATAGAAACCGCGATGACTGATGAATTACCTATTGATGAAATGATGAAAATGATCCCCCTTAAACGCATGGGGAGCGTTAAAGAAGTTGCGGGAACAGTTGCTTTTTTAATGTCTGATGATGCAGCTTACATAACACGCCAAGTGATTTCGGTTAATGGTGGTATGGTTTGATTAAACGCGTTGTTGTAACAGGGATGTCGGTGGTCACTGCATTGGGCGATGATTGGTCTGAATTCAAACAAGCCTTAATTAAAGGCGAAAATGCGGTTGTTACTATGCCAGAGTGGGATATAGCTAACGAACTCAATACCCGTTTAGCCGCGCCAGTTAAACACTTTGAGCGACCAAGTCATTACAAACGAAAACAAATCCGTTCAATGGGGCGAGTGTCACTTATGTCAACTCGTGCTACTGAATGCGCACTTGAACAAGCCAAACTACTAGAGCACGAAAGTCTAACTGATGGCTCTACGGGCATAGCGTATGGCTCATCTACGGGCTCTACTGAGCCACTACTCGCCTTTGCAAATATGATGGAAACGGGGTCGATGTCAGGTGTAACTGCCACGAGTTACATTAAAATGATGGCGCATACTGCCCCTGTAAATGTTGGTGTGTTTTTTGGTTTAAAAGGGCGTGTCATAACAACAAGCTCTGCTTGTACATCGGGATCTCAAGGAATAGGCTTCGCCTATGAAGCGATTAAGTTTGGCCGACAAAAAATAATGGTGGCTGGTGGAGCGGAGGAATTATGCATCACAGAGGCTGCAGTATTTGATACGCTTTATGCAACATCTACAAAAAATGACACACCAAAACAAACACCTCGTCCCTTTGATGTAAATCGTGATGGCTTAGTGATAGGCGAAGGCGCGGGTACACTTATTTTAGAAGAATACGAACATGCAAAAGCGCGCGGAGCAACAATACTAGCAGAGGTGGTTGGCTTTGGTTGCAATTCTGACGGTGAACATGTTACTCAACCCACATCAAAAACAATGCAACTAGCGATAGAAATGGCACTGCAAGATGCCAATCTAAAACCAGAAGAAATTGGTTACGTAAATGCGCATGGTACATCAACAGATAAAGGTGATATTGCCGAATCTCATGCAACGTTTAACGCACTTGGCAATAAACCTATTAGCTCGTTAAAAAGTTATTTGGGACATACTTTAGGTGCTTGTGGTGCAATAGAAGCTTGGGCAAGCATTAATATGATGGCTGATAACTGGTTTGCACCAACAATTAATTTAGACAACGTTGATGACGAATGTGCTCTGCTTGATTACATAACACACCAAGGGCGTGAGATTAATACCGATTACGTAATGAGTAATAATTTTGCGTTTGGTGGTATTAACACCTCTTTAATATTTAAACGCTATAAAGCAGATTAAACGCGTTAAAGTAGAAGTAATGACTAACTGTTGACTCGTTTTTACTGTATAATTTGCGACCCTTGATAATGTGGCCGTAGGTTATACAGCATGAATTTTAAATCTTTTAGTTTCGCTCCTGAAATCATCCAGGCGTTGGACGAACTTAACTATCACACTCTTACGCCCATTCAGCGCGCAGCAATCCCTGCTGTTCGTAAAGGTAAAGACGTTTTAGCCAGTGCACAAACTGGTACCGGCAAAACTGCCGCGTTTGCTTTACCTATCATCCAAAAATTGGTTGAGTCTGAACTCAGCACAACGAATGCACCTCATGCGTTAGTACTTGCTCCAACGCGTGAACTTGCAGAACAAATTGCAAATAATTTTAGAGATTTTGCAAAGCACACATCACTTAAAGTCGTTAGTTTATTTGGTGGTGTTAGTACCGCCGGCCAAGCAAACGCTTTAAAAGAAGGTGTTGATATTGTTGTTGCAACACCAGGTCGTTTATTTGATCATATTCGCTTAGGTAACTTGAGCCTTGCAAGTGTTAAGCACCTTGTTCTTGATGAAGCCGACCGTATGCTTGATATGGGCTTTATTGAAGACATGCAAAACGTGATTAAAAGCTGTGCAGAAGAGCGCCAGATTTTACTTTTCTCTGCTACTTTCCCTGCAGCAATTAAACAATTTGCATCTAAAGTATTAAAACAAGCTGAAATAGTGCGTGTTGATCAAACTAACAGTACAGCAAGTACTGTTGAGCATGTTGTTTACCCTGTTGAAGAACGTCGTAAGCAAGAACTACTTTCTGAATTGATTGGTAAGAAAAACTGGCAACAAGTGCTTGTCTTCGTAAACATGAAAGAAACAGCTGACGAGCTTGTTAAAGAGCTTAACCTTGATGGTATTCCGGCGGGCGTTTGCCACGGTGACAAATCTCAAGGTAACCGTCGTCGTGCTCTACGAGAATTTAAAGAAGGCAAAGTACGTGTATTAGTAGCTACAGAAGTGGCTGCTCGCGGTATTGATATTGATGGTTTACCTCGTGTAATTAACATTGATTTACCTTGGCTTGCAGAAGATTACGTTCACCGTATTGGCCGTACAGGTCGTGCTGGTCGCCAAGGTCAAGCAATCTCATTTGTTAGCCGCGAAGAAGAAAACACTTTGTTTGAAATTGAAACGTTAATCGGTCAAAAAATCAAACGTGTATATTTAGAAGGTTACGAAGTAAGTAACCGTGAAGTACTAATTGATAAA
Organism: Pseudoalteromonas sp. NZS100; assembly: GCF_015864815.1. Taxonomy (NCBI): domain Bacteria; kingdom Pseudomonadati; phylum Pseudomonadota; class Gammaproteobacteria; order Alteromonadales; family Pseudoalteromonadaceae; genus Pseudoalteromonas; species Pseudoalteromonas sp. NZS100. The sequence continues at coordinate 84,489 of NZ_JADYWM010000013.1, read as the reverse complement.
ATTGGTAAAAAACCAGCGCATTTACGCCGTACACGTTCTAACAAGTTATCAGGACAAGCAACCGGTGAAGCGAGAGCAGTAAATCGCTCACGTATTTCAAGCGTTCGTAAAAGCTTAAAAGGCGAAAAACTGTCACTTAAAAAGTCATAGTTAACGCCGTTTAGTTTAAAAAACCTGAGTTTACTCAGGTTTTTTTGTGCCTGGTGATAACACCTCATCAATAATATTTGCGTATAAATAAGCCGCTTGCTCGTCCTCTTTATTTGCTATTATGGACAAACCAACCGGTAAACCACTTACTTTTCCGACAGGCAGAGTTATGTGCGTTGTGCCTGCAATAGCAGATAACGAACTACTACTGCCATTAAAATTATCACCATTAACTAAGTCTGTTTTCCAGGCGGGTGATACTGTAGGCGCTATAACAATATCAAGCTTGTTGTTTTTATATACATTAACAATGGCTGTCGTTGCTAAAGTGCGATAGCGTTCTTTAGTCTCTTGGTATTTTTGTTTGTTTGTTAAATCAATAGCCTGCGATTGAGCTAGGATATCTTGCTCAAAGTGGGGCATTTCTGTATTTTTATTTTGAATATTAAAATTAATAAGTGCTTTTAGGCTTTTAACAGCTACTTGTGCGGGAGTGCTTGCGAGGTAGTGATTAATTTCGGCTTTAAAGTCGTAAAGTAAAATATAGTATTCATCAACAAATAGCGTATCTAAGTTATCAGTAATATCTACATTAATAACAGTGTGCCCAGCCTGTTTTAATGCTTGTAACTGCTTGGCATAAAGGCGCTGCGTTTCAATTGTAAATTTATCGCTAGGTAGCGCACCGATAATAAGTGACGATTTTGATTTTAGATTACCTGCTTTTAATTCAAACCCTGTAGTTGTTGCATCAAGGGAGTCCTCACCTTGCAAAACTGATAAAACCAGCAGTGCATCTTTAAGTGAATGCGCCATCGGCCCTACTGAATCTTGGCTACTTGAAAGAGGTATAACGCCTGAGCGTGATACTTGGCCCATACTCGGTTTTATTGCATAAACTCCATTTACTGAGGCAGGGCACGTAATTGAACCGTCTGTTTCAGTCCCTAATGCTATGGGCGCAAAGTTAAGTGCGACTGCCACAGCAGAGCCTGCACTAGAACCACATGGATTACGTGTTACATCGTGCGCATTATGTGTTTGTCCGCCTACGGCACTCCAGCCTGACGATGAATAGGATGAACGAAAATTTGCCCATTCACTTAAATTAGCTTTGCCTAAAATTATAGCGCCCGCATTACGTAGTTGTTTAACAACAAAAGCATCATTATCAGTAACGTTATTTTTAAGTGCTAAAGAGCCAGCCGTTGTGGGAAGTGTGCCCTTCGTTTCTATATTATCTTTAAGAAGTACAGGTATTCCGTGTAATGGACCTGCCCAAGTGCCTTTGGCGGCAAGTTCATCTAACGTTTTAGCTTGAGCAATAGCTGTAGGCTCTAAACTAATAACTGCATTGTATTGTGGGTTAAGTTTATTAATTCGGTCTATATAATTTTGGGTGAGTTGCTGTGCATTAATAGAATTATTTTTATATGCACTGTGGATTTCATCGATGGTTTTTAGCTCTTGTGCTTTAGCGTTAAAAATTGCTAATACACTAAGCAACGAAAAGGTAAATGTTTTGATCATTGTTGAGGTGCTTGAGTTGTTATTATTTTCTATATATTTAGCACAAAAAAACCTCACAAAGTGAGGCTTTTCGATAAACAGCTTAAAAAAGAGGTTTAAGCGTTTTCTAACATAGACAGTGCGACTGCTTCAGCTGCTTTAATACCATCAATACCCGCTGATAAAATACCGCCAGCGTAACCTGCGCCTTCACCTGCAGGGTAAAGCCCTTTGGTGTTAATACTTTGGAATGTTTTATCACGTTTAATACTAATAGGCGACGAAGTACGTGTTTCAACACCGGTTAATAAACCGTCGTTAGTTGAAAAGCCACGAATTTGTTTATTAAACGCTGGTATCGCTTCGCGAAGGGCATCAATTGCAAATTGTGGTAACACTTTACTCAAGTCAGTTAACTTAATACCAGGTGTGTAAGAGGGCTGTACTTCGCCTAAGTCTGCAGATGATTTACCTTTTAAGAAATCTCCAATTAACTGTGCTGGTGCATCGTAGTTGCTACCACCAAGCTCATACGCTTGCTCTTCAAGTTTGCGTTGTAAGTCTATTCCAGCAAGTGGATTACCAGGGAAATCTTGCTCTGGTGATATACCTACCACAATAGCGCTGTTAGCGTTGCGTTCACTTCGTGAATATTGACTCATACCATTGGTAACAACACGGCCCTCTTCAGAGGTTGCAGCGACTACTGTGCCACCTGGGCACATACAAAAGCTGTAAACTGTACGGCCATTGTCACAGTGATGAACAAGTTTATAATCGGCAGAGCCTAAAATTGGGTTTCCTGCATTTGTGCCAAAACGACATTCATCGATCATTGATTGTTTATGTTCGATTCTAAAACCGACTGAGAATGGCTTTGCTTCAACATAAATCCCTTTTTTGTGGATCATATCAAACGTGTCACGTGCGCTATGGCCAACGGCTAATACAACATGTCGAGTGTTTAGTTGCTCGCCATTTGAAAGCGTTAAACCTGTTACTTGCCCGTCGTCTAAATGAATATCGTCAACACGTGTGCTAAAGCGAATTTCGCCGCCAAGCTCTATTATACGAGCGCGCATTTTTTCAATCATGGTGACAAGTTTAAACGTACCAATGTGTGGCTTACTTACGTATAAAATTTCATCGGGTGCGCCTGCTTCTACAAATTCAGTAATGACTTTTCGGCCATAATGCTTTGGATCTTTTACTTGGCTGTATAACTTACCGTCTGAGAATGTACCTGCGCCACCTTCACCAAATTGTACATTTGATTCTGTATTAAGTGTGCGTTTACGCCAAAAGCCAAACGTGTCTTTTGTACGTTCACGTACTTCTTTACCGCGCTCTAATATAATGGGTTTAAAGCCCATTTGAGCAAGTAATAAGCCCGCAAATAAACCACAAGGACCAAAACCAATCACGACAGGGCGCTCTTTGATATTATTGTTAGCTTGGGCTACAAATTTATAACTTGTGTCTGGTGCTACTTTTACATGTTGGTCTTTTTCAAATGCTGCGAGTAGCTCGGCTTCGTTATCAACTTCTATATCGAGTGTATAAATAAGTAAAATAGCTGATTTTTTACGTGCATCATAACCACGTTTAAACACATTAAAACTGTGCAATTGTTCAGGTTGGATTTTTAGTTTATTTACAATTGCTTGACCAATTGCGTCTTCGTCATGATCAAGTGGCAGCTTTATTTCGGTTAAACGTATCATTTATATCTCTTTTAGGTGTCATAGCGGGGTATTATTACCGCTCACAATAAGGGGATGCAGGGCACAACGAGTGTGCAAACATTAGGCGCGCATTTTACGTTAAAATAGCCTGATATGGCACTTATTTATTGTATTTTTGGAGTAGATGAGTATGATCCACAACTGTTGTTCAAAATCTTAGGTATTAAAATAGTATGGCGTTTGTTGTCACCGAAAATTGTATAAAATGTAAGTACACCGATTGCGTATCAGTGTGCCCAGCAGATGCATTTTTTGAAGGCCCTAATTTTTTAGCAATTAGCCCGATTGATTGTATCGATTGTGGCTTATGTGTCCCTGAGTGTTCAGCTGATGCGATATACCAAGAAGATGAGCTACCAGAGTCTCAAAAAGAGTTTACTGAATTAAATGCTGAACTTGCACTGGTCTGGCCGCGCATTACAGAGGTTAAACCTGCTCCAGAGGACGCTGATGTATGGAATGGCATAGACGATAAGCTTAAACTACTCGAAACGTAATATATAACAATTAGTTACTCCTTTATCATTAAATAGTTAATTTTTCATTTCAAAGTATTAACAAATGTACCTGGATAAATTACAATCCTCAGCTTAAGTTGCTCCTTATGAGTAATTACAGTCTAAATGGATGTTTATGCAGTACTTTATAACTATAATAAAAAAGTTTATCTTCCTATTTTTAAGTTTTGTTTTATTACTTTCAAGCCTTGATGTAGCGGCTAGTAAACAGCAAGTATCCTTGTCCCGTATTGATTCAAATATCACCGTTGATGGTGTTATGGATGAAGCGCACTGGCAAAATGCAACACGTATATCTTTACTCTACCAAGATGAGCCTAACGAAAAAGGCACACCCCCTGTAAAAACTGATGCCTTTATTTACGAAGATGGCACTAACTTATATGTTGGTTTTATTGCTGAGGATCCTAACCCTGAGCAAATTCGTGCATCACTTCGTGACCGCGATACGCTATGGGAAGACGACGTAGTTATTCTTGTTATTGATACATTTAATGATGAACGCAGTGGTTATGAATTCCATGTTAACCCGCTGGGCGCGCAAGGCGATATACGAATGACCGACACCGATGGGTGGAGTTCTGATACCTCATGGAATGCTATTTGGGATAGCGCAGGACAAATTAACGACAAAGGTTATGTTGTTGAAATGCGTATTCCTTTTAAAGCACTGCGTTTTCCTGAAAATAAAAATGAGCTAACGTGGGGTTTTTCTGTAATGAGAAACTACCAACGTGATGTGCTATATCAGCTATCAAATATGGGGTTTGATAGAAATGTGAAATGCAGCCTTTGCCAGTTTGATAAGTTAGTTGGATTTAGTGACATTGAATCAAGTAAAAATATCCAATTAACACCTACATTAACCACACTGCGTAACGATAATAAATCTGCGTTGCCAGGTGATTGGGATAAGGGTGATATAGATACTGAAGTGGGTTTAGATTTACGCTGGGGTTTAACAAAAGATGCTGTTTTAAACGCGACAATTAATCCTGATTTTTCGCAAGTAGAAACTGACTCTTTAGAGCTTGATGTAAATACAACCTTCTCAATTTATTACGCTGAAAAACGTCCTTTCTTTTTAGATGGTGCTTCTTACTTTAAAAGTAGCTTATTTGAGCTTTTATACACACGTACAATTGCAGAGCCTACTTTAGGTGCAAAGCTGACGGGTAAAACGGGCGATCATAGTTATGCGCTAATGCTAGCTGATGACGACAATAGTAATATTTTACTGCCAACGAATCAGGGCTCTGGCTTTGCAAGCTTAAACAAAAAAACGAATGCAGCCGCAGGGCGTTATCAATATGACTTAGGTCAGCAAGGTACTATCGGTATTTCAAGCACGCACAGAGAAAGTGATGACTATCACAACACTGTATTATCAGTGGATGGTAGCTACTGGTTTAATCAATCGGATACTCTTTTGTATCAAGTGTCATCTGCTGATACTCGTAACTCTGAATTTTTAATTCAAAACTATAACTTATCTGAAACTCAATCGGATGAAGCTTATGCTCTAGAATTTACCCGCGATAAGCGTGATTACAAATTATTTTCATCTTATGAAAATATTGGGCAGGACTACCGCACTGATTTAGGTTATCAAGCTAAAGTCGATTATGAAAAAGTAGGCTTTGGTGGCGGACAAACATGGTACAGAGATGAGTCTGATTTACTTACCTCATGGTCATACGAAGCTGACTGGGATAAAACGTGGGCGCAAAATGGCGACTTACTTGAAGAAGAATACGAAGGCTTTTTGAGTTTTAAAGGCCAAAAACAATCTATTTTTGAAATTGGTTTAGTACACCGTTATGAAAATTATAATGACAATTTTTATAATCAAAATATTGGTTACATTTATACGGGCTTTAAACCCACTAAAGATTTAAAGTTATCATTATATGTTGAATACGCTAGCCGCATTGATTATGCAAATGAGCAATTAGGCGATGCGTTTGACACCCAAACCCAAATGGTGTGGGACATTAACGACCATTGGCAGCTCGATGTAAAACATAACTACAGCCAATTAGATAACCCACAAGGGGAGCGTGTATTTACAGCTAACTTAGTTGATTTTAGGCTTCATTATAAATTTAGTATGCGTTCAATTCTTAAGCTTATTTTACAATTTGAAGATATTGATAGAGACGAAAATGCCTACTTTTATCAAGTTAGCCAAATTAACAAAGACTATGGTAGTCAGCTTGTTTACTCATATAAAATTAATGCGCAAACACTGTTTTATTTGGGTTACTCAGATAGAGGTTACCAAGATGATTCACTTAAAAATATTGAGCGGGATCAACGTACCTTATTTACAAAAGTTAGCTATGCCTGGCAGCTTTAAATATTAAAAAAAGGAATAAATATGAAAACTTTAAAAATAACAGTTGCAGCAGCAATGGTTGCTACCTTGGCGGGTTGTGCGGCCAAGCAAGACATTACTCGCTTTGAAACAAACAAACCTAAAACAGTGTGTATTGCTGAACATAAGGCTGTTAAAGAGGGTGTTATTGATGCGATGAAAAAAGGTTTTGCAAAGCATGAGGTAGAAACTCGAGTAATTTCAGCCAATTACGTATTGAAACACCAAGACTATCAGACTGAGTTATCTGGTTCAGATACTACTGGTTGTAATGCCGTGGCTTACTATGTAGCAAATTGGCGTTGGGATTTAGCACTATATATGGCATACGCAAATATATGGGTGAAAGATGTTGAAACAAATGAAAAAATAGCACAAGCATCTTATCGCACGGGTGGTGGGTTGGATAAATTTATAAATGCGGAAGAAAAAATTATAGAGCTTATTGACGGTATGTATTAAATTTTAAACAATAAAAACGTTTTTGTTTATTTTTATTAATCCCACCTATAGTATATATCAAGATATAGTTAATCAATCCGTTATTGTTACTTTAATGGCTTAGGGTTATATCAATGCTTGCGTAGTACTAAATGCAAGCGATATAATCCGTTTTTGGTAATAGGTTTAAGGGAGAAGTAAGGTAAATGGATTTTTTTTATGAGTAAACTTAAGCCGCTTGGTTTTATTTTCCTAATCATAATTCTATTTTGTTTCTGCATAAATATAGAGTTAACTAATCAGATTAACCGTATAAACCTATTTCAGACTAATATTGATATACGAAGTTTCGAGATCACGAATACCTCCCTTGATATGGCTCCTTGGTATAATCCCATTTTAAATGGCCATTATATAATTAAGCAGCCAACAGCTGATTTTTTACTTATTAAAACCACTGATACCCAATTTGTAGCCGCTGATTCTAATAAGTTAATCATGATGACGCTCGCATCACCCATGAACTTTTTATTTTTATGTATATTGATATTTGGCTCAGGTATCTACTTACGTAGAGAACGTAGAAAACGTCATTATAAAAATCAAATCGCGGAACTCAACCGCCAAGCCAATAGCTTACTTACTGCATTTAATTTACAAGTTAAACCGGCAGAGAACCCATTAGGTGTAAGCAGCTTAAGTCAATCTATAAATAGCTTAAATTCACACGTAGTTAATTATGTAAAACAAACTCAAACAAGTATTTGTCAAGATAAACTGACGCTGTTAATTGACCGCCATGCATATATTGAACACATAGACAGACAAATAAATCATGCTAATCAGGAAGATCTCAAGTGTGCGCTTCTATTTATCGACTTGGATGGCTTTAAACAAGTAAATGATTCGTTTGGCCACAGTTTTGGTGATGAAATATTAGTTCAAGTGGCCAGTCGACTTGCAAATGTTTTACGTCACCATAAGTTAAGTAATATTAATAGCGCTAATCAATTAGAGCAAAACTTATCAAGATTAGGTGGAGATGAATTCTCAATATTTATAGAACTACTTGATGATAGCGACAGAGTTGTTGACATAGCGAAGCACGTGCTAAGTGAGCTTGAAAAAGACTTTGTGCTTGGCAATAAAATAGTAAAAATTAGTGCCAGTATTGGTATCGCGGCTTACCCAGAAAGTGCGTCAACCCCACAAGCACTTTTACAATTAGCTGATGTTGCTATGTACAGAGCTAAGAGCGATGGTAAAGGAATATTTAAAGTTTACTCGCCAGAAATGGGTAACAAAATGCGCCGTTATCATTATTTACTCGAAGAATTGCGTTTAGCGCTCGCGTGTAAAGATTTTTACTTGTCTTTTCAGCCAATTGTGCATGTTGAAGATTGTATGATTGATTATTTTGAAGCGCTTACACGCTGGGACCACCCTGTTGAGGGTATGATCCCACCTTCAGAATTTATTCCAATAGCAGAAGAGTCGAATTTAATATTAGAGCTTGGCGATTGGATTATGCTTGAATCCTGTCGGCAAATGGCCGCATGGCATAATGCAGGTATGCGCAAAGTAAAAATATCAGTTAACGTTTCGGGCATTCAGTTAAAGCACCGTGATATTTATGATTGGATAATGAAGAAGCTAAAAAAAACCGGCTTACCGGCGACATCTTTAATGCTAGAAATTACCGAATCAACATTTATTCAAGCCAGTCCTAGAATAATCAAAGAGCTAAGTAGGTTAAGAGAAGAAGGCATCACTATTGCAATTGATGACTTTGGTACAGGTTTTAGCTCGTTGAGTACATTAGCGGATTTACCAATTGATGTTATTAAAATTGATCGCTCGTTCATAGCTCAAGCCAATAAAAGCCAAAAATATAACGATATATTAAATACAATTAGTGAGCTTGGACAAAAGCTGGGCCTTAAAATTGTAGCTGAAGGCGTTGAAGAAATAGGGCAGTTTGAGCTTGTTAAAAAAATGGGGGTGAGTTCAGTTCAGGGGTATTTAGTAAGCCGCCCTGAGTCATCAGTTAATGTAGGCAATAAAGTATTACGTAATAACACCAGCAATCTTTCTGCATCGGGTACAAGTGCGTGGGATATTGTTAGTTAGTTAGTTAGTTAGTTAGTTAGTTAGTTAGTTAGTTAGTTAGTTATTTTACAAATAAAAATGCCACTCTAAATAGAGTGGCATTTTTTGTTTAATCAGTAATTAATGTATTAAAGATCAAATGTGCGTGAAACAGCAAGTACAATACGCTCATCAGCATAATCGTAATCTAAGCTAGTGTTTTCAGCAGCCACTTCAATACCAAAACCTTCGTAGCTTGTTTGATAAGCTAGGCGGTAGTGCTTGTACGATTTTTTCTGGTTTGTATCCCAAGCCCACTTTTCACCATCAAGTGAGTTTGAAATATCAAAACTTGCACGTAGTGCGTGATTAGGAGCCAGCTCATAAGTGTGAGCAACCATTGAAATTACATGACCCGCACCTGTTCCAAAGTAATCCCAGCTATACCAAAAGTTAAGCTCAGTTTGGCCGTATTCACTTGCATAACCAAACTTAGTGTAAGCTTCGGCGTAGTTACCATCGCTGTTATTACCTTGATAAGTGTAATAAGCGATACCGTAATCAACGCTAAATTGCTCATCAAGTTGTACATATTTACCTAAGTAAGCATCTAGCTCAAAATCAGTGTCGTCACCAAAATCTACGTTTGAGGCCCAAACACCAGCGTAAACACCATTATCAAAGGCATAATCTAAGCTGCCTTGAATTGCAGGGTCGCTATCGGTCTGTGTTACACCATTAAAAGTGTAGTCAGACGCTGCAGTGATTGTTGTTGACCAATCAGCTGCTGCAGTTGTTGATAAAAGTGCAAATGGTAGTGCTACTACAAGTTGTTTTAGTTTGTTATTCATTATTAATCCCTAGTGTACTGTGTCTATTTTTGTGTAATCAATTGCGTTTGCTTTTGGTGAGCTATCTATATTCGTTACTGTTTTAAATTTACTGTAACCAATAAAAGCTGCACAGATAAAGAACAAGCCAATAACTAATGCGCCTACCCACTGAATTTGTAAAAATTCTAATTTAAACAATAGTGTAAGTAATGATAGAGCAACAACATTTCCGATTATGTATTTCATTTTGCCAAAACGCTTTACGGTAAAGTTTAGGTTATCTGTATATAAACGCACTAACGAATCAAGTGAGTTAATTACAAATACAATACCTACAAATACCATAGCGAAGTTTTTAATACCTTGAGTTGGGATGCCCGCTTCATGGTAGTGATAAAGTACGCTAAACCAAATCGCAATAGGAATAGAAGGGAAAATCAACATTGCAGCTAATACTTGGTATGTTTTAAGTCCACCAACAAAGCGTGATGTAAATTGACCAATCATTATGCTCCACGCAAACCACCAGAATAAGTAAAACTCATGGTAATCATTAAGCGGTAAAACAAATTCATTAATGTTTGCAAAGTAAGTACCAATAGAACCTAAGTTATCTGTAAATGCTGACATTTGACTATCACCAATCACAAATGCGCCAGCCCACATAAAGGCGATTAAGGCTAAGAATAACCACGTAGTAGAGATACTTAAAATACGTACATATTTAATGTCAGTACTTGAGTACACAGCAAAACAAATAGCCGCGAATACAATTAAATAAAACTCAGAAACTATACTTGTTCCATCGCCTAATTCGGGTAAATACCATGGTAGGTTTGTAAGCAGTAAATAAGCGGTAAATGCACATGTACCAATAATTACAACGTTATTGATAAATTTAACCCAAGGAATTTCGAAAAATTTCACTTTAGGTTCTATTACACAGAAATAAAAGCACGTAAGAAAGTAAAATCCCCAGATCAAAAATCCCCAGTAGCCAAACTCAATAGCCAGTGGATTTGCAAACGCGTATTCTGGGCTTGCTTTTATGTCTGCATAACCTGCAAACTCAGTTAAAGGAAACATAATAAGGCCAACATCAAGGCCAGAAGTAAATAGTATTGCTATAAACGTAAAGGTTCGAACTGGTGTTACACCTACTACGCGAACATTACCCCATTTAATTAAAATAGTGATAATAGCAAGTAAGGTAAAAATGATGCCTGCATTAAGCCAAATAGTCATTGTTACCCTCCAATAATGAATAAAAATAATTCATAAGCACTCCGTATTTTATTGTTTTATTCTCGCATTAACACAACGTAACCTATTTACATCGTGTGCCACTGCAAGGCACGCAATGGTTTAGCCCGACGAGGCTAAACCTGAGCATGTGGCTAAAGTTAGATCTCCGAACTACGTTGTGTTTCTCGCCAATTTGTTGTTATGGCAACATTCACATCCGATTTCTGTAATGGTTCTTTACCTAAAATTATGTCAGCTGCTTTTTCAGCAACCATAATAGTAGGCGCATTCAAGTTTCCGTTAGGAACTGTTGGGAATATAGATGAGTCAACAACACGTAGTCCTTCAATACCATGTACTTGCGTATTTGAATTAACAACGGCCATATCATCTTCACCCATTTTGCATGAGCAAGAAGGGTGGTAGGCACTTTCTACGGCTTGGCGTACAAAGGCATCTATTTCTTCATCTGTTTGAATATGTTTACCTGGTTGAATTTCTTCATCGCGGTATTCATCAAAGGCACTTTGTTCGATTATGTCGCGTGTTAAGCGAACGCACGCTCTAAAGCCTTCAATATCGTCTTGGTGTTCAAGGTAATTAAATAAAATGGTTGGTGGTTGCTCAGGGTTCGCAGAAGCAATAGTGACACTACCACGACTTTTTGGTTTGTTATGACCAACATGTACCTGAAAACCATGACCTGCAAATGCACTTCTACCATCGTAACGCATAGCCGCTGGTAAAAAGTGATATTGAATATCTGGCCATTCAACACCTGGTTTTGAGCGAATAAACGCACACGATTCAAAATGATTGGTTGCACCTAAACCCGAACGCGTTAATAACCAGCGCGCACCAATCAACCCTTTTGAAACAATGCCTAGTTTGCCGTTAAGCGTGATAGGTTGCTTACACTTGTATTGAAAATAAAACTCAAGATGATCTTGTAAGTTTTGACCTACACCTGGTAGATGATGCTGTACTTCAACGCCTGCTTTTTCAAGCGCTTGAGTATCACCAATACCAGAGAGTTGTAAAATATGTGGAGAGCCGATTGGGCCTGCACTTAATATTACGTCTTTTGCAGCATGTGCAGTTTTAACGTCGCCATTTACTTTGTATTCAATGCCTGTGGCTTTTTTACCATCTAAAATCACGCGCTGTGCGAGTGCGCCTGTAATAATTGTTAAATTACTACGCGATTTAACAGGGTCTAAATACTCACGCGAAGCAGAGCTGCGCACGCCGTCTTTTACGGTCATGTGCATTGGGCCAAAACCCTCTTGCTGCGATGCATTATAATCATCTGTAGAAGCGTAACCGGCTTGTACACCTGCTTTGATAAAGGTGCGGTAAAGCGGGTTTTTCATTTCGTTGCCGTTATTAACGCCAAGCGGGCCTTTGCCACCACGGTAAGTATTTTCACCAAGATAAAAGCTTTCTGCTTTTTGAAAATACGGTAAACACGATTGGTAGTCCCAGCCGTTTGCACCGTGTTGCTGCCATTCGTCAAAATCTTTTGCATGGCCACGTACGTATACCATGCCGTTGATAGATGACGAGCCGCCTAATACTTTGCCTCGAGGACAATGCATTTCACGGTTATCTAAATGAGGCTCAGGCTGCGTGTGAAACTGCCATGCGTATTTGTCACTATTCATAGGAATAGATAACGCGGTTGGCATTTTTATAAAAATACTTTTATCGCTACCGCCAGTTTCTAGTAGTAACACGCGGTTACTTGAATCTTCAGATAAACGGTTAGCTAAAACACAACCCGCCGAACCCGCGCCAACAATAATATAGTCGTAATGATTACTCATAGTAGGGCGCCTTAAAATGGGCTTTCTATGTCGGCCATACCAACATAAATAGACTTAGTTTGCGTGTATTGATCAAGAGTTTGTATACCATTTTCACGGCCAATGCCCGATTGCTTATAACCGCCAACTGGCATTTCAGCAGGTGAGTTACCGTATGCATTAATCCAACAAATACCAGCTTGTAACTTATGAATAACGCGGTGCGCACGTTTAATATCGCTAGTAAATACGCCTGCGGCCAAGCCTAGGTGGGTTGCGTTAGCGCGTGCAATAACATCGTCTTCGTCGTCAAAAACAAGTACGCTCATTACAGGGCCAAATATTTCTTCTTTAACGATAGTCATATCGTCATTACAATCAATAAACACAGTCGGTGCTACAAAATAGCCATTAGGTGCAGATTCAGGTGAAAGCGTTGTACCACCAGTTAATAGCGTTGCACCTTCTTCGATGCCTTTATTAACGTAGCTCATCACTAGTTCTTGGTGCTTTTTAGAGATAAGTGCGCCAAAATTTGTATTTAAATCTTGTGGGTCGCCAGCAATAATGTTTTTCTCAGTGCGCGCTTTAAGCTCATCAATAAACTGCTGATATACATTTTTATGAACGTAAATACGTGTACAGTTAGTGCAAATTTCGCCTTGCGTATAAAAGTTACCTAACATAGCAGCGCTAACCGCTTGCTCTATGTTGGCATCATCAAATACTAATAGTGGAGATTTACCACCAAGTTCCATCGTGACATCTTTTAACGTACCGGCAGCACTCGCGACTACTTTTTTACCTGTGCCTACTTCACCCGTAAACGATACTTTATCAATATCGCTATGCTGCGTTAGCCACTGGCCTACATCGCCTGCGCCTTGAACAACATTAAACACACCTGCAGGTACACCAGCTTCAACAAATACCTCTGCAAGTTTAATAGCGCCAAGTGGTGTTTCTTCAGATGGTTTAAATATAAATGCATTACCAGCAGCAAGGGCAGGGCCCGACTTCCAACATGCAATTTGTAGTGGGTAGTTCCATGCACCTATACCCGCACAGATACCTAATGGCTCTTTACGTGTGTAGTAAAAGTCATCACCAACCATTTGTTGTTGGCCTACTTGTGCTGGTGCAAGGCCTGCAAAGTATTCAATTACATCAGCGCCGGTTTCAATATCAACACAATTAGCTTCTTGCATTGGTTTGCCGGTGTCGAGTACTTCTACAAGTGCTAGCTCATCATTGCGCTCGCGTAAAATAGCCACTGCTTTTAATAAAATACGACTACGTTCAATAGGTGTCATTGCTGACCACTGTGCAAAACCTTGCTTTGCACTGGCAATGGCTGCGTTTTGAATAAATTCGTCGGCAATTTCTACTGCGTAAATAACCTCACCCGTTGCTGGGTTTGTTACATCAAATGTTTTGCCGCTCTGGTTTGCAAGAAAATGGCCGTTAATAAAATTTTGATAGACAGGTGTAGTCACGCTAGGCTCCATATTGCTTGATAAGTGAAAGTACATAGCTTTTTGCTAACTTTTCACTGTGTTTAAACTGATTATTGTCTGATTTACTCAGTACTGCTCTTAACCATAGGCCATCGATCATTGCGGCGCTAAGTTCTGCAGCTTGATTTGCTTGCTCAATAGGCATTAATTGCTTAAAAGAAAATGCTAAATTACTTTGCAAGCGTTTACTGTTTACGTTTTGTAGTCTGTGTAATTCATCATCATGCATCGATTGCGCCCAAAAACTTAACCACGTTCGGGTTGTATCATTACGCTGTTGTACAAGCGCAAAGTTGGCTTCGATAATAAACATTAAACGCTCAATGGCAGTGGTTTGATGATTTACTTTACTTATTAAGCCTTGCTTTAAGCTTGTTAGTAAGTATCTAACCGTGGCTTCAATTAACCCCTGCTTACCATTAAAATAATGGCTAATGATACCTGACGATAAACCTGCATTTTTACTAATGCTGTTTATTGTTGTGCCTTGTAGTCCCTTAGTAGCAACTGACTCTATAGTTGCGTCAATTAGCTGCTGACGTCTGACAGGTTCCATTCCGACTTTAGGCATAATTTTTATTAATTGAACGTTCAATAAACATAAGCTTAAGGTAATAGCTCTAACAATTCAAGGCTGAAGTAAATACCTAGATGCCAAAATGTAGATTAATCATTAATAAAAGTGCAATTAATAAGACAAAGAAGATGAGGTTTTTATTTGTTTAATTTCATTTAAAACAGTGGTTTGTGAATTTGATTTTTAAATTTAATAATAGTAATGATTTGTTTACAGCAATAAATGAATAAAATGTCAAAAAACCATTAGAACAATAATAGTTAGAGTACGAATAGTATTATTTTGATACAAAAGAGCACTAAACCTGCAATTGCTTAGCGCTCTAATAAATTTATATGGAGAGTAAACTTTGTGGTTTTATCGTTTTAAAGCGCTTGGTATTGAAAGGTCAGGCATTATTAATAACGCCTTTAAAAAGTAGGGGGTAACGTCTTAGTCTATTGCCAATGTAGTCATCAGCTAAAATTTGCTGGCAAATGAAATCAATATCTTTGCTTGCTTCAAATACCCAATCAAAGCGCTCTATAGCCAGTAAAAAACCACGCTTTAAATGAGTTTGAGAACGGTACTGTTCTAGGTTGTCTTGAATAATAGAGACTTTACTTGGATTAGCTTTAAGCTCTTCTACTACTTGATTAATAAAAGTAGTATTGAGCTTACTGGTCGGGCGGTGTCTTAGTTTTCGTGGGTGCATTAGCTCTCGTTTGCAATGTTATATAATTTTTTCAAAAAGTCGTCTTTATGCTTTTCATGTTCGTAGTCAAGGTGGTAAGTATTATGAAAACCAAAGCGCAGTTCTACGCCGCTACCTTGTAGATATACGGTGTAACCGTCTACGTCTGAATAAGCAGTAACTCCCTGATAATGTTTGCCTTCATCAGTCATTTCACCTTTTTGAATTATGCGTTCATATACGGCTAAAATCTGTTTATTGTCGAGTTCGTTTTTCATGTTTTATACCTTTTATTAAAAAGCTAATACGATATAGATATGAGGGTCGATCATCTTAAAAACAATAGCTAAAAAAATGTGATATTGCTTTGTAATTTGGCCTTTTTAAATTATGCTCAAAATTCATTTATTGTTGAGCTTACACCATGATAGACAAGGCGTTACTACTAAAAACTCGTGAGTTATCGGATCAATTAATTGCATTGCAAACGCCTATTAGGATACTCGATGCTATTAATTGGGATAAACAAACTAAAGAGGAGTTTTTTAGACAAAAATGTCAAAAAAATCCACTGATCGATCGTGCATACTATCAACAGCGCGATCTTGGTTTTGTACCTAGCGAGTTACGCCAAGCGTTTTCTACTTTGCACCGTAACATTATTAACCAATTGGGGCAGTTAAATCCCATAGCTCAATACATGGGAAAAATGTGCACAGAGTATAAAACAGTATTAAGTATGCTTGAGTATCGTGGCACACCAGAGTTTCATGACTTATCGGTGGAGTTATTTGGTCACCCTAAAGATTTATTTCATGCTGGTGAGCCCTCACTTTCTGAGCTAGCTAATATGCTAGATAAACCGCTGCAAAATTTACTTATAGCCGACATACTGCCTGACGACCCTAAAAATATTGATGCTGTTGATGCAGTGCGTATTTTGTCTGAGCAAGTAACCGCTAGTATGGCAGGCATAAACGTAGAGGTAATGCTTAGCGATGGTATTGTTAGTGATGCAGCCGCAGGTGCTAATAATATAAAGCTTAATCAAGATGTTAAGTTTTCGCAGCGTGAACTTGATATTTTAGAAGTTCACGAAGGGTGGATACACGTAGGTACCACTCAAAATGGTTTAGCTCAGCCTTATTTAACGTGTTTGAGTAAAGGTACGCCAAGCTCCACTATTACCCAAGAAGGTTTAGCGGTACTAACCGAAATTATTACTTTAAAATCGACTCCAAGGCGTTTATCTAAATTAGTGAATCGTATTCAAGCCGTTACAAAGGTAATAGATGGCGCTGAGTTTGTAGATATTTACCGTGATTACGTAGCGCAAGGTTTATCAAAAGATGACAGCTACACACTTGCGCAGCGTGTATTTAGAGGCAGTACGCCAACAGGCTTGCCTTTTACAAAAGATATTGCCTACATTAAAGGCTTTGTACTGGTTTATAACTTAATACGCGTTGCAATACAGCTTGGACGAATCGATAGACTCCCTTTATTACTGGTAGGTAAAATATCGATAGATGATTTTAGATTAATATCGCAGCTTCATGATTTAGGCGTAATAGAGAGCCCACAATTTGTGCCACCACACTTTAAAGACTTACGCGGTTTGGCAACTTGGTTGAGCTTTGGCCGTTTTATTGGCGACTTGTCGTTTGAAAAGTTAGAAAACGATTATAAACCGCTATTTTTATAATTCATCAATATAACTTATCGACACATCGACATAAAAAAAGCCCATAACGGGCTTTTTAAAATAAGGTACTTTAGGTTTTGCTATCGAGCGTTGGTGCTTTCAAATATTTTGTCAGCTGAGGCTGCAACAAAACCAGTATAAAGCTCGCCGTCTGCTTTAGGGTAACGAATAGCAAACTCATAAAAGCAGCTAGGAATGCTCATATCACCGTCACTAAAGGTAACTGAGTATTCATCAGCAAGTGTTGACGATTGCTCTAGTAACACCTCTGGTGAGCCTTTAACTTCGCCGCCTGACGTATTAAGCGAAAAACCTGCATCTTTTAGAGCTTGGTTAACATCATAAATGTTATCAAACTTAGCAAGCGTATTAATATTTACGGTAAAGTGATTGGCACGGTAACCCCACGCCGACATCCACGCTGCATATTCGCTTTCAGCTAGCAGTTGTTTGTAAGTATCGGTGCTTACTTGCCAATGCGTGCCTGAATATAAAAAGTTGTCTGCTGTAACTGCACTTTCGTCAATTTGACTTACCATATCTGTCACGATGGCTTGTAACTCTGGCGAGCATTTTTCTACTAATAGTTCAGAGATAAATACTTTTGGCTGATTAGGATCGCTATGCTCGTAGTGCTTTGCGTAAAGTTTTTTAGCTTCAAAGTGGTACTCACCACATTCTTTGTAACCAATTGCTAGAAAGTGAGCGGCGAGCTTTTCAAGACCCACTTTTTCAATATTAAATGTACGCAGCGCAATATGATCGTTAATGATGTCATCTTTTTGCGTTGAACCTAAAAGGTCATGAATTTTGTCTGCCGATGGAGTTACGTTTAAATAGTTTTCCCAAAGGTTCTCAAATAATGTGTTTACATCAGTATGCATGTTAAGTCCTTAAATCTAAAATTTGGTTTTATTGCTTATTCAATTACTAAGCCCGGCGCTAGGGTTTGCGGTAAGCTCACTTTGTCTGACTCCACAGATGCTACCGGGTATGCGCAATAATCGGCGGCATAGTATGCACTTGCTCTGTGATTACCACTGGCGCCAATACCGCCAAATGGAGCTGCACTAGAGGCACCCGTAATAGGGCGGTTCCAGTTAACAATACCGGCACGAATGCGCTTTAAAAAGTGAGTGTAGTCATCTTCACTGTCGCTAAGTAAACCTGCAGATAAACCAAAGCTTGTGTTGTTAGCTTCAATAATTGCGCTGTCAAAGTCGGTATAACGATACACTTTAATTAGCGGTCCAAAATGCTCTTCATCTGGCATGTCGGTAATGCTTGTTACATCAATAATGCCAGGGCTTACAAAACCTGTGCCTGGTTTTAATTGCTTAAGTTCAACAAGGATTTGTGCACCTTTTGAGACTAATTCACTTTGCGCGGCAACCATACCCAGTGCTGCTTTTTCGCTTATCATTGCACCCATAAAAGGCTGCTCTGTAGCAAAGCTGTCGTCTACAACTATGTTTTTAGTTGCGCTTATTAGCTTTTCTAAAATAGCATCGCCATTGAGCGACTTTTCAATAAATAAGCGACGTGCACACGTACAACGTTGACCTGAGGTAATAAAGCCTGATTGAATAATATCGTGTACAGCGGCGCTTATATCGCTCACATCTTTTACAATAAGAGGATTATTGCCGCCCATTTCAAGTGCTAAAATTTTGCCAGGGTGTCCTGCAAACTGTTTATGTAATAAGTGGCCTGTGTTTGAGCTACCGGTAAAAAACAAGCCATCTATATCTTTATGAGATGCAAGTGCTTTACCTGTTTCAATTTCACCTTGCACAAGGTTAATAACACCCGCTGGCAAACCTGCTTTTAACCAAAGTGAGAGGGTAAATTCTGCAACGTGCGGAGTCAATTCTGATGGCTTAAATACAACAGTATTACCGGCTAAAATTGCAGGAACAATATGCCCGTTTGGCAAATGCCCCGGAAAGTTATATGGGCCAAAAATAGCCACAACGCCATGCGGTTTGTGTCTAATAAACGCTTTGGCACCGGGCATTGGGTTTTCGGTTGTACCTGTACGCTCATGGTACGCTTTTACAGATATAGCTACTTTACCTGTCATTGCGCCCACTTCGGTGCGGGTTTCCCATAATGGCTTACCCGTTTCGCGTGCAATAATAGTAGCAAATTCTTCGCTGTGTTCTTTTAATTGTGCTGCGAAGTTTTCTAAAATGGCGATACGCTCTTTAAGTGGTTTGTCTGCCCATTGTAATTGCGCGGCTCTAGCTGCTTTTATAGCTGAATTTACTTGATCAGTGTTTGCGCCATTACCTTGCCATACCACATCGCCATTACTTGGATTGATTGACTCAAATGCTGGACCAAGTCCCACATGCCACTGATTATTAATTAGGTGTGTATTCATAAATTATTTACAGGCGGAAAAATCGCGCTGCATCTCCTTGGCTTAAATTAAGCGCCTTAGCCACATCTTGGCTAATGACGAGGGTATGTTTTGCATGATTGTAGTGTGCGTCTTTGGTAAATGTCGCTCTAAAGCCACTTACGCCTTGGTTACATACAGCCAGCGTATCAGAGCTATTTTGTGATATGTGATCAAGCTCGCCAATCGTAACAGGGCAAACTTGAGAGTCGCGAATGCTGCGAATATTACCAAGCTTTGCTTCAACCGTTGGGCCTGCATCAAATAAGTCAACGTAGCCTCTGTGCTCAAAACCTTCTTTTTCTAATAATTTTAGCGCAGGTTTCGTTTTTTCATGCACATGCCCAATCACTGCTTGGGCTTTTTTACTAAGCAAGTTCACATAAATAGGGTATTTAGGCATTAACTCGCTAATAAACACCTTATCGCCTAAGCCAACTAAGTGATCCGCTTGTGGAAATTCGATACTAAAAAAGTGCTCTTGTAGCCATTGCCAAAAAGGAGAATGACCGTCTTCGTCGCTAACACCGCGCATTTCTGCGATAACAGTATCGGCAAAACGCTCGCTGTGCTGAGCCATAAACAAAAAGCGTGAACGAGATAAAAATCGACCCGTTAGGCCTTTACGGCTATTTTCGCGCAAAAATAATGTACATATTTCTGAGCAACCAGTGTAGTCGTTACACATGCTTAAAATATCAACGGTGTTATATACATTTAAAGTAGGCGAGTGGTGTACTGTTTTACCCAAATGATAATGATATAAAGGCACCGATAAACCTACTGCGGCTTCTATAGCGGTTGTGCCAATAACGTCACCTGTTTCACTGTCTTCTAAAACAAATAAATAGCTTTCATCAAGTGGCTGGTTAATGTTTTTTGCAAAGCTTTTTTCAGCACGTTCAATTTTTTCTTTAAGCTGTGTATCGTCCACAGGTAAAGAGGTAAACCCATGACCGGATTCAATCGCTATTTGTTTAAGCGCGTCAAAATCATTGGCAGTAATAGGACGTAATACTTGCATTTATTGCTTGCTCCAATAGCACGCCTGTAGGCGTGCTAATTTAAACTATATTAACCGTTTACTACATCGCTAACGGCTTTTTCAAAGCGCGCTAAGCCTTCTTTAATATCTTCAAACGGGATAACTAAAGACGGTGTAAAACGAATTACATTCATGCCCGCTACAAGGTTCATTAAACCATTATTAGCACTTGCTACTAAAAAGTCGCGTGCACGTCCTTCAAATTTGTCATTTAGTACTGCGCCAATTAATAAGCCTTTACCACGTACTTCGCTAAATACGTTGTATTTTTCGTTAATTGCGTTTAATCCGTCACGGAATAATTGCTCGCGCTCTTTAACACCGTTTAGTACGTCTGGTGTATTTACTGTATCAAATGCCGCTTCGGCCACAGCACAAGCAAGTGCGTTTCCGCCATAAGTAGAACCGTGAGTACCAATTTTTAAATGCTCAGCAATAGGTGTACGAGTGATCATAGCGCCAATAGGAAAACCACCACCCAATGCTTTTGCCGTTGTTAAAATGTCAGGAACAACCCCTAAACCTTCATAAGCGTATAAATCGCCTGTGCGACCAACACCCGTTTGTACTTCATCAAAAATAAGTAACGCATTATGTTTAGTACAAAGTTCACGTACTTTTTTAGCAAATTCATCTGTTGGTGAAATAATACCGCCTTCACCTTGTAATGGTTCCATCATAACAGCACATGTTTTATCGCTGATCAGCGCTTCAAATGCCGCTATATCGTTAAAATCACAATGTACTATGTCAGCTGGTTTTGGACCAAAGCCATCTGAATAAGCCGCTTGCCCGCCCACAGTTACTGTAAAGAATGTACGACCATGGAAACCTTTATTAAATGCAATAATTTGCGTTTTTTCAGCGCCATATACGTCCAATGCATAACGACGAGCTAATTTAAGCGCGGCTTCGTTTGCTTCTGCGCCTGAGTTTGCAAAGTAAACTTTATCAGCAAATGTTGCTTCAACCATTTTTTGAGCTAAACGAAGTGCTGGCTCATTGGTCATAACATTTGATAAATGCCAAATTTTTTCGCCTTGCTCCTTTAATGCTTTAACTAATGCAGGATGACAGTGACCCAAACAGTTAACGGCAATACCACCGGCAAAATCAATGAACTCATTGTTATTTTGATCCCAAACGCGTGAACCTTCACCACGAACTGGAATGATTGCTGATGGATTATAGTTTGGTACCATTACGTCGTTAAATAAGTCTCTTGTTACTTGCATTTTTACACCTAAATTAAATGGGCTTAGATAAAAGATTAGTTGCTAACTCAAAGAAGAATATAGCCTTTATTCTTCAGCAAACACGTTATTATTTCTTGTAGAGGTCATTATCGAAGGTTAGCTGTTAAAATTGCAGTGCTATTTTGTGAAAAATGATTAAAATAAAAGTCAAAATAACGAAGAAAATAACCATTATGATAACTCCACAAGACGAGAAACTACTTTCTGTACTAAAAACAAACGCAAGAGCGAGTATTTCTGATCTTGCACGAATGCTTGACTTGTCTCGTTCAACAGTACAAAGCCGAATGCTCAAATTAGAAGAAACCGGTGTGATTAAAGGTTACAGCGTTGATTACGGTGACGACTACCTTAGTAAAATGGTATCAGCTCATGTGTCTATAAAAGTAAGACAAAAATTAACAACTAAAACAAACATTGAGCTTAAGCAAATTGATGCAATTTCACAGCTATATGCCATAAGTGGTGAGTTTGATTTAATTGCGGTGGTCCAAGCTCAAAATTTAGAACAGCTTAGTCATTTGTTGGACGATATAGGAAATCTTGATGGGGTGGAGCGCACAACATCTTCTGTTATTTTAGAAACTAAATTTAAGCGTTAATCTCCCTTTTACACTTAAGTCGTTAAATACTGTTTACATATTTAGAGTCACTATAAACATTTCTAAATAAATTGTTTATAGACTCTTGCTTTATTTCGCTTGAGTGATAAAATCAGGTACAGTTTTTAATTGCGTTTTTAGTAATTATATAACAAGGATTTATTTAGTACTTACATGGATGTAGAGAGTCTCACTCCCTCGTATTTATGTAAAAATTCGTACTATTCTATAAAAAATATAATATTAATTATTATTTTAAGGGAAATTATGAAAACGGTTTTTACAGTGATATTATCAATCATACTTATAGGCTATTATTTAACTGCCAAAGCTAGTCATTTTTCTTCAAAGAAGAATACAGAAGTTAATACGTATAGTGATATCTATTTTAAACTCGAAACATCCTCAGTAAATATCAATGAAATAATTGCTGGCGCTACAGATTTTGCTTTAACTATGTGCGCAGATAAAGCTTATCAGGAAGCTTTAGGTAATACTGTTGCTAGCTGCAATTCTCAATTTGAAGAATCTAAAAATGTTTGCTCAAAGCATATTATGAAAAATGCTAAGCAGCACTATACAGACAAAGCTACAGTAACACTGCTAACAGAACGGTTTATTAACTGTGTCAGCGCTGCATAGCGAGGAAAGTAGAGCTGTTACCTAATAATTACAGCAAATAATGCAATTTTAATCTGTTTGGCTACACTTATTTTAATTTGTACATTATTTAGCAATAGATTATGCCCGCATATTTTTTTACTCTTTTATTAGGTTTAACTGAGCCTCTCCAGTTTGGGACAAACTTACCCACCACAGCACCTAATAATGCAGTCAACCAAGTCGAGTGTATTTTATTTGAAATGGGAGCCCCTTTTCAGCTACAAACCTTGCCATGGTTACGTGCACGTCGAGAAGTAAAGTTAGAGCGCTTAGATGGATATTTCACAACCCATTTAATGCCTGAAATGAAAGCTTATGGACGTATATCATCCCCCATTTTCTTAGAAAGCTGGTACTGGTTTACTCACCCAGAGAGCATTAATAAACCAAAAAATAAAATGCGTTATGGTGCAGTAAGAGGAAGTTATCAAGCAAATTGGTTTAAAACTCAGAATATTATTGCTGAGGTAGAGGTAAATTCATTAGAAGAAATAGTAAATGTAATGCACCATAAACGGATTGATAGAATCCTACTTGATTTAGACGATTTTGAATTAGCAGCCTCTAAGCTAGGGATTAATAAAGACGAGTACCAAAAAGAATTTTTTAGATATGT
Source organism: Pseudoalteromonas sp. NZS100 (assembly GCF_015864815.1). NCBI lineage: Bacteria > Pseudomonadati > Pseudomonadota > Gammaproteobacteria > Alteromonadales > Pseudoalteromonadaceae > Pseudoalteromonas > Pseudoalteromonas sp. NZS100. The sequence goes on along the minus strand of NZ_JADYWM010000013.1, from coordinate 60,720 downwards.
ACCTTTGGGATTATTTGCTTCGCATTCACTTCTCAAACGCCTTCCTGAATTTATGCAGCAGTTCGATGAAAATATAAATACTTGTGCGCAAGCTCCATTTTCACTATCAAAAAGTGAAGAAAAGCAAATACTTGATAGGCTCTATAGTAGCGCTAAAACCTTATTAAACTTACCTAGTTTAGTCGAAGAAGTTCAAATAAGTAATGAGTCTCCTTTGAGTGAGCCTGAAATTATGAAACGAGACCAGCTATGGATAAAAGAAAGTAAACACGTTGGGCATGCTGATGCGTTAACTATGCTTGATTTACCGTTATCTAAGGTATTTAAAAAATGGCAATCGCAGTTTAAAGGTGTTGTTACTGAGCTTATATTGACTGATAGCCAAGGAAAAAATATAGCAATAAGTAAGTTAACCAGTGATTACTGGCAAGGGGATGAAAATAAGTTTACTAAAATATTTAAACAGTCAAAGGGCTATAACTTTGATAGCGTTACATATGACGCATCAACACATCATTTTCAAGTACAGCTAAGTTTTCCTGTTTTAGATGATAATAATAGTCATATTGGAGTGTTGATTTTAGGTGTTGATGTAGAAAAAGCACTCCATTCGTCAAACGAAAAGAGTAACTAATTCGATACCTTTTACATAAGTTAGCTAAGCTTTGGAACTTTTGCTTAGCTAACATTATATTATGGATGTACTTTTTCTGAGGTCGGCTTTTTTCTTATAATTTCTTTTTTGGCTTCATCAAGCTTTATAAAATAAGCATTACCGCCAATACCTTTAAACTCTTCATCTGTAAATACAATAGTATTGTCATCAAAAAAAGTGACAGCCTCTTTTTGAGTTACTATTCCTAAGTCAATTTTTGATACATCGCCAGAAAAAAACTTATCACCCTCAAAATTTTCGAATAACCAAATACTGGTTGAATCAAGTAATATCAGCTTTTTACGATCAGGGCTTAAAGCAGCCGATGTTATCCAGCATAGCTTTTCTAAAGTGCTACATGTTTTAAATGAATCTATTAACTCGGCTTTAAAATTAGCGGCATGATCGCCCACTTTATAAACCTTAGTAATACCATCAAATGGTTCTGTGCGGTTTTTAGTAAATAAATATAAGTGACGTCCTAGAGCTACAAATGCCTCTAAATCAAAATTACGGTTATTAGGCTTTATAGGAGTGCCATCCATTTCGGGGTAGGTAAACTTAATTATTTCTGCTTGAGTCGTATCTGTTTTTATATCTATCGGGTTTTCTATTTTATAAATAGTGAGCCATCTACGATCGTTTTTGTTATTACCAAAATCGCCTAAAAAGAAGTGCCCAAATTTGTTTTGGGTCATGTCTTCCCAATCAATGTTTTTAGCGTTTTCAACTAAAATTTCTTTAGCAATAGAACCGTCTTTATTGAGTCTATATAGCTTTGGTTCATTGCCTCCGTCGTTAATAGCCCATAAACGTTGCTGTTTATCAAATTCTATTCCTGATATTTCTTTTAATTTAGGATCAACTGAGATTTCTTTTTTACTGTATAGGGTATAAATTGAGGTACCAATAAATGCAGCTACAACTAAAAAAATGATGGTGGTAGTTATTAAAATGGTTTTTTTCAACATGAAATTAATGATATTTCAGAGTATTAGAATGATGTGTATTATCCATGATGAAGTAATATAAAAAAAGTAATTTAGGATTTTAAATTTTCTTCGGATATTTGCAGCTATAAATATTTATATATTGAACTAATGAGGTTTTTAATAGTTTGTTGGTTTGAATATTGCTCTGTATGTTAAGTATCATTTAAAGCGTATTGTATATAAGGTTAATGCACCTTTTTGGTGTAATTGAAATATTATTTGCACTGTAATAAAGCGTAAATAAAGTTTTGTTTAACTAATAACACGTTTAATGATTTTTAGATGGTTACCACATCGCCTTTTTGTTTAGTTGTATGGCCTGTGGCAAAGATTAAGTATCCTTTTTGGTTTAGTTGGAGCCTGCTATGTTGAATAAACGTTTTTTTAAAACAAAAGATGAAGCTGAAGTTACTTTTGAATTTTCTCATCCAGAGGCAGAAGAAGTTTGCTTATTAGGTGAATTTAATGATTGGCAACCAGTGCCAATGAAGCTTTATAAAAAACAAGGTGTGTTTAAATTTAAGCAACGCTTACCTATCGATCAACAATTTCACTTTCGTTATCTGATTAATGGAGACATTTGGGATAACGACCATCAAGCTGACGGTTATATCGGCAATACTTTTGGCACAGAAAACAGCATAGTAAATACTCAACGCACTAATTAAGGCGATTCAATGGATGCTCTTTCGCAGTTGTTTTACCTGCATGGTATTGGCTTTGAATTCACTAAGTATACAGGTGAACAGGTGTTTTTTAGCGAAGAAACGCGTAAACGTGCTTTGCAATGTTGTGGTGTTGATACAAATAATGAAGCAGGAATAGCTCAACTAACTTATGATTTAGATGCATCGCTTTGGCTGGATTTAGTACCTAGTGTGAGTTTAGTTGAGCAAAGTACATGTTTGTTAAAGCTTCGTATAGATGAACGTCAGCAATATTTAGCCGCTAATATTGATGTCCCTTCACTTGGAATGCACATAGCATTTGATAATCTTTATAACTTGGCCGTCACTGGTGAATATTACTTGCATGGCGTTCGCTATATTGAGCTGGCACTACCCATTGATAATATGCCAATTGGCTATCATGACGCTAATGTTCAGGTAGGTGAGCAACACGCTATTACACAAATTTGGTACGTGCCTGAGCAAGTCTATCAAGTGGAAGACACAAAGCGCACGGGATTATCTATTCAGCTTTACACATTAAAAAATAGAGCGAATTTGGGTATTGGCGACTTTGACGATTTATTAGCGCTTACAAAACTATGCAGCTCCCAAAACATGGATTACATATTACTTAATCCACTGCATTTGCTATTCGCTGATATGCCAGGGCGAGCCAGTCCTTATAGCCCTAATAGTCGCGCTTTATTAAATCCTCTTTATATTTCCATCGTACTAAGCGAAGACGCAATAAATAACGAAAACCTTGACGCCATTATGCAGCAAGATGATGTCGCTGCACTTATTAAAAGTAATGATCAGTTTATAGATTATGAAAATGTAAGTCGTATAAAGTATACGTTATTTGAAGCGCTTTATAATCAGTTTGAATTAACGGCAAGTGATGAGCGTCGCCAAGCGTTTACTGATTTTTGTAATGCTCATTCTACTACGTTAAATACCCTCGAATCAGATAACCTAACATTTGCTTATTACCTGCAATGGCAAGCGCATATGCAACTGGCACTGTGTCAAAAAAGTTGCGCAGAGAGAGGCATGGCTATTGGCTTAATAAACGACTTAGCTGTTGGTTGTGCTGGCGATGGGGCTGAATTTAAAAATCAGCAATCGTTGTTTAGCCAAGGTGCAAGTGTAGGCGCTCCACCCGATCCATGGGCTGAAGCAGGTCAAAATTGGGGCCTCCCAGCCCTCAATCCCCAAAGCCTTAGCAATAATCACTACCAATTTTACCGCTCGCTCATTCGCGCAAACATGCAAAACGTAGGTGGACTTCGAATTGACCACGTAATGGCTATTAGGCGCCTATGGTGGTGCTTTGAAAGCAATGGCGAACAAGACGGCTGTTATGTTTATTATCCGTTTGAGCATTTACTTGCCATTTTAAAAATTGAATCGCATATTAATCAGAGTATTGTTATTGGTGAAGATTTAGGCATCGTACCGCCAGAGGTTAGGGAAGCTTTGGCATCTAGCGGTATTTTTTCCAACAGCTTATTTTATTTTGAGAAACAACACAGTGGAGAGTTTTTATCGGTAGATGAGCTAGCAACACATTGTTTGTTAATGATAGCCAATCACGATGTCCCTCCATTTACAGGCTGGTGGCAACATGATGATTTAGATATTAAGCAACAATATAAGCTTATAACTTGCAATGAATACGAGCAACTAAAGCAACAGCGAATAGAAGAGCAACAAAGGTTACTACGTTTTATTAATCACCATGGCAATACAACTGAGCTTTTATTACATAGTGAAGCAGTGACTGTTTATAGCGCACTTGCATTGTGTTTAGCAGGCTCTCAATCGCGTTTATTTGCAATACAAATAGATGACTTAGATGAGCAGAAGTATCCGGTCAATATCCCCGGAACAGATAAAGAATATCCTAATTGGCGACGTGTATTAACGCATACCAGTGAAGAAATTTTTACCAAAAATGCCTCACTTTTAGCTGCTATCGATTCAATAAGGAAAGGTTAAATGAGCAGTACAACTAATGAAAATAGTTACGATGCACAAGTACACGCATTAAATACAGGGCGATTTAAAGACCCATTTAGCTTCTTAGGGGCACATAAAACGGATGCTGAGGTTGAAGTTCGTTTTTATCTACCTTGTGCAATAAGCGTAAGTGTTACATTAAATAATAAAACTATTAAGGCGCAGCGCTACCAGCAAAGTGACTTATTTATAGCCAAAGTTGATGCTTTGCCCACTGCGCCATATGAATGCATTGCTCAGTACACAGATAGCAGCGTTACCTTTTATGATGAATACAGCTTTGAAAGCACACTTGATGCAGAGGCAATGTATTTATTTAACGAAGGCAGCCTTGAACATGCTTACTCGCATTTTGGTGCACATTTTAGTACTCAACAAAACGTAGACGGTGTGCGTTTTTGTGTATGGGCGCCTAATGCGGCAAGTGTCTCTATTATTGGTGAGTTTAACTTTTGGCAAGCGAATCGCCACTTTATGCGCTTTCATCCTGCAAGTGGTGTATGGGAGTTATTTGTACCAGGCCTTAAAGCTGACATGTGCTACAAATTTGCAATTACCGCGCAAAGTGGAGAGGTGCTCGAAAAAGCCGACCCCTATGCATTTAAAATGCAACAAGCACCTGGCACTGCAAGTGTACTGCAGTATAAACCAGAACCTATAAAGCTTGGCGAACAGGCACTTCATAACAGACAGAAGCGTAACCATATTGATGCACCAATTAGTATTTACGAAGTGCATTTAGGCTCATGGCAACGCGCTGAAAACAACCGCTATTTAAGTTACACAGAGCTTGCCGACAAACTCGTTAGCTACGCTCTTGAAATGAATTTTACTCACCTGCAACTTATGCCAATAAGTGAATACCCGTTTGATGGTTCGTGGGGGTATCAGCCTGTTGGGTTATTTGCACCTACCAGCCGCTTTGGCGACTACAACAGCTTTAAATACTTCGTAGAGCAGTGCCATAAAGCTAATTTAGGTATTTTACTTGATTGGGTACCAGGGCATTTTCCAAGCGATCCGCATGGCTTACATCGATTTGATGGCACCCATTTATATGAGCATGCTGATAAGCGCCAAGGGTTTCATCCTGATTGGAATACCTACATTTATAACTACGACCGCCCTGAAGTTAAAAGCTTTTTAATATCAAATGCTATGTATTGGCTACATCAATTTGGTTTAGATGGCCTGCGTGTAGATGCCGTAGCTTCTATGTTGTATTTAGATTACAGCCGAAAAGAAGGCGAGTGGGTTGCTAATTGTTACGGTGGGCGTGAAAACTTAGGTGCAATTGAGTGCCTAAAGCAAGTCAATATGCGCAGCTATAAAAACAACCCAGGCATTATGATGGTGGCTGAGGAGTCAACAGCATGGCCGGGTGTCACCCAAAGTGTTGAGCACAACGGTTTAGGCTTTGGTTATAAGTGGAACATGGGTTGGATGAACGATAGTTTGCATTACATGCAGCACGACCCGCTTTATCGTCAGCATCATCATCACGAAATGACTTTTTCGATGGTATACGCGTTTAGTGAAAACTATATATTGCCATTAAGCCACGATGAGGTAGTACACGGTAAAGGCTCGTTAATTGAAAAAATGCCAGGCGATGATTGGCAAAAATTTGCAAATTTACGCGCCTATTACGCATTTATGTGGGCACACCCGGGTAAAAAACTCTTATTTATGGGCGGTGAAATTGCACAGCGAAAAGAGTGGGGGCACGATCATTCTATCGATTGGCATTTACTTGAGCACCAAAGCCACAGCGGTATAAAGCACACCGTAAAAGCGCTCAATACCGTTTATAAAAACCAACCTGCGTTGTATGAGCTAGATTCGAGCGCGGCTGGTTTTACCTGGATAGATAACAATAATAATCAGCAGAGCATTTTAAGCTTTGTTCGCTATGCTAAAAACGCAAAAAACTTTGTGGTTGTTATTGCTAATTTTACCCCCGCGTCATATGAAAACTACGTTATTGGCGTACCGAGTAAAGGGCGTTATAAAGTTGTTTTAAATACAGACGATACTCAGTTTTTTGGCTCTGGCGTTGAAGTAACTAAAGATTCATCGCAGATAGTTCAAGCAATAAACGAATCAAATCATGGTTTTAAACACAGTATTTCAATTGCCATTGGTGGCTTAACTACTATTTATTTACAAAAGGTTGATGATGAGTAACCGATTTGATGTAGCACCCGGTAATGTAGAACCACTTGGCTCTAGTGTTATTGATAATGGGGTCAACTTCGCGCTTTATGCGCCTGGGGCAAGCCAAGCTTATGTATGCCTGTTTGATAAAAGTGGCCATTCAGAAATACTAAAAATGGCGATGAATATCAACGAAGGGGGTATTTGGAGTATTCATATTTCGCCATTAAGCGCCGGTGCGCTTTATGGTTTTAGAGTTGAGGGTGAATATAACCCTAAAAATGGTCAACTGTTTAACGAAAATAAGCTGCTGATAGACCCATATGCAAAAGACTTGTTTGGCGAGTTTACTTGGAGTGAACGCCATTACGGGCAAATGCCAATCGGTACTAAAAGCACTGTAAATAATGCGATTGATATACCTAAATCAAAAGTAGCGGCTCCTACGTTGTATACGCATAAAAAGCCTAATCACCGTTGGTCAAACACGGTTATTTACGAGTGCCATGTGAAAGGTACAACGTGTCGTCATCCTAAAATACCTAAACCCCTACAAGGAAAGTTTTTAGGGTTAAGCCACCCAAGCTTTATTGAACATTTACAAAGCTTTGGTGTTACAGCCGTTGAGCTTTTGCCTGTTCATTCTTTTATTAGTGAGCAATTTTTAACAGGGAAAGGTTTGCAAAACTACTGGGGTTACAACACGCTTAACTTTTTTACGCCCCATAAAGACTATTTGGTAAACGACGATATAAACGAGTTTAAGCAAATGGTGAAAGAGCTCCATGCTGCAGACATAGAAGTCATATTAGATGTTGTTTACAACCATACAGCTGAAGCAGGGGCGGATGGCCCTATACTATCGCTTAGAGGCTTTGATAACTTAGCCTATTACCGCACAGTAGATGGCCAGCCTGACGTATATATAAACGATACCGGCTGTGGTAATACCATAAATATTGATCATCCTAAAACACTGCAACTTGTACTTGATAGCCTTCGTTATTGGGTTGAAGTAATGGGAGTTGATGGTTTTAGGTTTGATTTAGCGACCATTTTAGGTCGCTCAAAAGCAGGCTTTAGCTCCGCACATACTTTTTTACAAGTAGTTGCCCAAGACCCTGTGCTCAACAAAGTTAAGTTAATAAGTGAGCCTTGGGATATAGGCCCAGGTGGTTATCAGCTTGGTGCATTTCCGCCGCCATGGCGAGAATGGAACGATCAATACCGCGATGTAATTAGACGTTTTTGGCAAAGTGAAACAGGCATTATTGCAAGCGTTGCAAAACGTTTGCATGGATCGTTTGATATTTTTGAGCACAGCCAACGTGGGCCGCTCAATAGTATTAATTTCATAACGAGTCATGATGGTTTTACCCTTGCCGATTTAGTGAGTTATGAGCATAAACATAACGAAGCTAATGGCGAGCAAAATCGAGATGGGCACAGTGCAAATCATTCGTTTAACTGTGGGGTAGAAGGTTTTACCAGCGACTCTAAAATAAACGCACTGCGCTTACAGCAACAAAAGAACTTTTTACTTACTTTAATTCTCTCAAAAGGTGTTCCCATGATTGCCGCTGGCAGCGAAATGGCGCACTCGCAAGGGGGGAATAACAATGCTTATTGCCAAAATAATCGCACTAGTTGGCTTGCCTGGAAAGATTCTCAACTTAATCATTCGTTAACACGATTTATTGATGATGCATTAAAAATTAGACGTGCGCACAGTGCGTTTAAACACAGTGTATTTTTAGATGATATAGACGAGCGTTTTACCGTTAAGTGGTTTACCGAACAAGGTAAAACCATGACTGATGCTCACTGGCATGAAGATACCAGGCAGTTTTTAATGTATAGCTTACTTGATAAGCAAAACAATCATGCATTGCTGATTGTATTTAATGCCAGTGAAAAAACAATTTTTTGTCAAATGCCCCCATCGCCAATTAATGCGCCGTGGCAAATGATTCTATCAAGTGTACATAATGCATCTGTGAGCAGTAATGAAGATGCGATGGTTGAAATTTCAGCACAAAGTAGTTGGGTTTTTAGTGCCAATTTAGAGGATGTTAGTCATGGTTAAACAAAGTGATCAAGTGTGTGTAGTAAAGGGCTGGCAAGAAGGTCCCGTTATTGATGAAAGTACGCTTAAAGATGACTTAACACGGCATTTTTATTATACCCTCGGCCGAGATAAGGTGGGTGAATCGCAGCATTATTTGTATCACGCATTAGCGCTTACTATTCGCGACAGACTTGTGGCCCGCTGCAGAGAAACGAATCAACAAATTAAGCAAGAGAAACGCCGCAAAACGGCTTACCTTTCTCTTGAGTTTTTGATGGGGCGTGCGCTAGGTAATGCTGTTTTAAATCTAGATTTAGATGAACAAGTAAGCTCAGCACTACAAGAGTACTGCACAACAATAGAAACAATTGAAGACGCCGAGCACGACGCTGGCTTAGGAAATGGCGGGCTAGGGCGCCTTGCAGCTTGCTTTTTAGATAGCTGTGCTAGTTTAGCGTTGCCTGTTATTGGCTATGGCCTACGATACGAATACGGCATGTTTAATCAATCGATTAAAGATGGTAACCAAATTGAGCAACCAGATAACTGGCTACGTGAAGGACATCCATGGGAGCTAAGCGCACCAGAGCATGCAAAACGTGTGAAGTTTGGTGGCTATGTGCAAAGTTACACAGATAAATTTGGCAGAGAGCACCGTCAATGGATGGGCTCACAAGATGTATTAGCTGTACCGTACGATGTACCTGTCCCTGGTTATAAAAACAATATCGTAAATACACTACGTCTGTGGAAATCAGAGGCAACAGATGAATTTAATTTAACCGAATTTAATGCGGGCAGTTATTCAGAAGCCGTCGCACAAAAAAATCTAGCCGAACAGATCACCATGGTGCTGTATCCAAATGACAGCAGCGAAAATGGTAAGGAGCTTAGGTTACGCCAACAATACTTTTTATCATCGGCGAGTATTCAAGACGTAGTAGACCAATGGGTTTCCCAACATGGCGAGAGCTTTAGTGACTTTGCTGATTTTCATGTTTTTCAGTTAAACGACACGCATCCAAGTATTGCTGTTGCAGAGCTAATGCGTATTTTAATTGATGATTACGAATTAGATTGGAACGATGCGTGGCAAATCACAACTAAAACCATGGCCTATACAAATCATACGCTACTTCCTGAAGCGCTTGAAAAATGGTCTGTTTCGTTGTTTTCAAAATTATTACCACGCATTTTAGAAATAGTTTACGAGATAAATGCACGCTTTTTAGCACAAGTTGCACAGCAATGGCCGGGAGATGTTGAAAAGCAACGTGCATTGTCACTGATTGAAGAGGGTGATGAGCCGCAAATTCGTATGGCTTATTTAGCTATTGTAGGTAGTTACTCTGTAAATGGCGTAGCAGCACTTCATACCGAACTGTTAAAAGCGGGATTATTTAAAGAATTTTATGCACTGTGGCCAGATAAGTTTAATAACAAAACAAATGGTGTAACGCCTCGTCGATGGCTTGCGCATTGTAATCCAGTATTAAGTGAATTAATTGGTGAAAAAATTGGTCATGACTGGGTTAAAAACTTCTCAAAAATTAGTGACCTACGTCGTTTTTATGACGATAAGGCATTTCATGAGCAGTGGCAAAATGCTAAACGTGAAAACAAACAACGTTTAGTTGATTTAGTTAAGGCGCGCTGCGATATCGATTTTGATGTATCAATGATGTTTGACGTACAAGTAAAACGTATCCACGAATACAAACGTCAGCTATTAAACATACTTCATGTGATTCATTTATATGACCGTATTCGCCGTGGGGATACCCAAGGACTTGTTCCTCGTTGTGTTCTATTAGGTGGTAAAGCAGCGCCGGGTTATTACATGGCTAAAAAAATTATTAAGCTTATTAATAACGTGGCAGAGGTTATAAATAAAGACCCTCAAGCTGCGCCATATTTACGCGTCGCATTTTTACCTAATTACAACGTAACCGCAATGGAAGTTATTTGTCCTGCAACCGATCTCTCAGAGCAAGTATCTACCGCAGGTAAAGAAGCGTCTGGTACTGGCAACATGAAATTTATGATGAATGGTGCATTGACAATAGGCACGCTGGATGGCGCAAACATTGAAATTAGAGATGCTGTTGGTGCTGATAACTTCTTTTTGTTTGGCGCACAAGCGCACGAAATTGACGATATTAAATCACGTTATAATCCAGAGCATTTAATATCGCAAAATAGCGATTTAAAGAATGTGATGCAATTACTTGAGAGCGGGCATTTTAATTTATTTGAGCCATGCTTATTTGACGACATAACAAATGCAATTAAGAGCCCGCACGATCCATGGCTTGTTGCTCACGATTTTGAAAGTTATGTAGCAGCTCAAAAAGAAGTTGATAAAGCTTACGCAGATCAGACCTACTGGACACAAATGAGTATTTTAAATACAGCAGCCAGTGGTATGTTTTCAAGTGACAGAACCATAAGCCAATACAGTGAAGATATTTGGCATTTAGAACCCCTCAATATTAGTGAAACAGACTTAACGACAACTAAAAGCCATGCCACTAACAGCCTAGACTAAATGGAGAGAGTATTATGCCTAATTATGCAAATCGCTACATAAGTAGCCTAACCAGAGAAACTTACGCGTTAATACTGGCAGGCGGTCGCGGTTCTCGCCTGCATGAGTTAACCGATTGGCGAGCAAAGCCAGCAGTTTACTTTGGTGGTAAACATCGAATTATCGATTTTCCACTATCAAACTGCATTAACTCGGGTGTGAGACGTGTTGGTATTGCTACACAATATAAATCACATTCATTAATACGCCATGTAAACCGCGCATGGGGGCACTTTAAAAAAGAGCTAGGAGAGTCGGTTGAAATACTACCTGCATCTCAGCGCCAAGGTGATGATTGGTATTGTGGAACCGCAGATGCTGTTTTTCAAAACATAGATATTATTCGTCACGAGCTTCCTAAATATGTGATGATTTTGTCTGGAGATCATGTATACCGTATGGACTATGGTGCTTTATTGGCTGAACATGTACAAAAAGGCGCAGATATGACAGTGTGTTGTATTGAAGTCCCAGTAGAGGAAGCCGCAGACACGTTTGGTGTAATGACCGTTGATGAAGAAAATAGAGTGTGTCGTTTTGATGAAAAACCAGCAATGCCGAGCTCCGTACCCGGCAAGCCAGGTACATGTTTAGCATCAATGGGGAACTACATCTTTAATACTGAATTTTTATTTGAGCAACTTAAAAAAGATTCTGAAAATGAAGGCTCTGGACGCGATTTTGGTCATGATATTATTCCAGCGATTATAGAAGAGCATAATGTGTTTGCCTTCCCATTTAGAGATCCAAACCAAGAAGGGCAACCTTATTGGCGAGATGTAGGTACGCTTGATTCGTTCTGGGAAGCTAATATGGAACTGGTAATGCCAGAACCACAACTTGATTTATACGATCCAACGTGGCCAATATGGACTTATCAAGAGCAACTACCACCTGCTAAGTTTATTTTTGATGATGAAGATAGACGTGGTATGGCTTTAGACTCAACAGTCTCGGGTGGGTGTATTATTTCGGGCTCTGCGGTTAGAAAATCCCTCTTGTTTTCTAACGTTCACGTTCGCTCATTTTGTACCATTGAGCAGTCGGTTATTTTACCCGGTGCGGTTATAAACCGAGGTTGTAAAATTAAACGCGCAATAATAGATAGAAGCTGTGAAATACCTGCGGGTCTTGAAATCGGTTTTGACAAAAAAACAGATGAAGAAAACGGCTTTAGGGTATCTAAAAAAGGTATCGTTCTTGTTACACGTGATATGCTCACTGAGCTTGCAAAAAAGTTAGAACGCCAAGCGCGAGAAAATAAAAAGCTAGCGTAACAACAAGTTAGATAAGCACGACAACATAGCTTGCTCATTTGTGAGCAAGCTCACACAGGTTTAAAGGAAATAATAAATTAATGCATGTATTAATGGTTGCAGCAGAAAATGACGCGTTACCAGGCGCAAAAGTAGGCGGTGTGGCAGATGTAGTACGCGATGCACCAAAGGCTCTCGCAAAGCAAGGTATAACGGTTGATGTTGTTATTCCTGACTACGGGTTTGAGCCGCTTGAGCGTATTTATATAGGTGAAGTAACCGTTGCATTTAATGCTCAACCCCATGTATTAACCATTTTTAAAGTACAACAAGCCGAAAATAATGTAAGCCAAATTGTTATTAGCCACCCGTTATTTAGTGAATCAGGCAGTGTATATTGTAACGATGCACCCGGGAGACCTTTTGCAACTGATGCGACTAAATTTGCTCTATTTAACGCAGCCGTCTGCGAAGTGTTATTACAAGGTGTATTAAAGCGCCCTACAGCGCTGCATTTACATGATTGGCACAGTGCCTGCGTTGCAGTTTTACTTAAGTTTGAGCCACGTTATAGCTCACTTAATACCTTACCTATTGCCTTCACAGTGCATAATATTGCACTGCAAGGGATAAGGCCTTTCAAACATGATGATTCAAGCTTAGAGGCGTGGTTTCCATCACTTAGTTATAATGGCCAGCAATTATGCGACCCGCGTTACCCTCATTGTTTTAATCCTATGCGCAGTGCAATAAATCTATGCGATAAAATACATGTTGTATCGCCAACTTACAGCCAAGAGGTTCTTGAACCGAGCAATTACGAACATGGTTTTTTTGGTGGCGAAGGGCTTGAGCAAGATCTGCAAAATGCATCAAGCCAAGGCAAGCTTGTTGGTATTTTAAATGGCTGCGAATATCCAATCAATGCACTTGAAGGAGCAACTCTCGCTGATTTTTATAGCCAAGCAGAGAGCACTTTATTTACTTGGATGGCAAATAGCGAGCAGTTACAAAGTGGCTATTATATTGCCCACCAACGACTACAGCAATTTAAAGCAACGGTTAATAACGGTCCATTAGTTACAAGCGTTGGCCGTCTTACTGAGCAAAAAGTGTTGTTATTGTGCCAGCAGGTTAATGGGGTTTTAGCTATTGATAAAGTGTGCCAATTAATTAATGAACATAATGGCAGACTTATTATTCTCGGCTCGGGTGACAAAGAGCTCGAAAGCATATTTACCAAAGCAATGGCGCGTAATTCCAATCTTTTATTTTTGAAGGGATATGGGCAAGGTGTTGGCGATTTAATGTATCAATTAGGTGACTTATTTTTAATGCCAAGCTCGTTTGAACCGTGTGGTATTAGCCAAATGCTAGCAATGCGAGCGGGGCAACCGTGTTTAGTACACAGTGTTGGCGGATTAAAAGATACTGTTAAACACCACGAAAATGGTTTTAGCTTTAATGGAGACACGTTGGCAACGCAAACGCGTAATTTAATTAGCTGTTTAGACGAAACTCTCTTAATTAAAAAGCAAAATCCTAAAAGATGGCATAAAATTAAGCACAGCGCAGAGCAAATGCGTTTTTCGTGGCCACAAGTGGCAACTGATTATATAACAACCTTATACCGGTAAAACGTTTGTGTACTTTAAAGTTTAGTGACAAATCTACCTGCTTAGGGTTTAATTACTTAGTATTATATAAAAGCTAAGAAGTAGGTAATGTGTCTGTATTTGTTGCAAGGCAAGCAATATTCAATCGAAGTAAAAAAGTAGTAGCCTATGAGCTACTTTTTCGTGATAGTCCAAAAAATTATTTTCCAGATATTGCAGAAGGTCAAGCAACAGCAAGGCTTATTATGGAAAATCAATTAAATTTAGGTACACGCCATATTACATCAGGCAAAAAAGCGCTTATTAATATAGGACCAGAATCACTAAAACTCGATTTATGTGCTTTCTTACCATGCCAAGACGTTGTGATTGAGCTGCTCGAAACCATAGAACCTACCGACGATAACTATGAGCTATGCCGAGGTTTATTTCATAGTAACTACAAACTCGCGCTCGATGATTTTGTATATAAACCACAATGGGATCGTTTTTTAAAGCTTGTGAAGCTCATTAAATTTGATATTGCAATTACACCTCTTAGCGAAATACAGCCCATAGTTACTAAGTTACAAGCGCATAAACAAATAAAAATACTAGCCGAAAAAATAGAAACACAAGAAGACTATGAGCTTGCCTTTGATATGGGTTTTGATTATTTTCAAGGCTATTTTTTTGCAAAGCCTACCATGATCAAGCAAAACGACATTGATTATAATTATGGTTTAGTCGTTGCTATTTACGCAGAAATAATGAAGCAAAGCCCTGACATTAAAACCATCGCAAGCCTGTTTGAGCTAGATGCTGCACTCGCATATAAGTTACTAAGATTAATAAACAGCGGTGTGTTTCCTATACAAAGCCAAATATCGTCATTAAAGCAAGCGCTTGTGTATTTAGGACACGAACGCCTGAAAAAGTTTGTGAGCCTTATTGTTACTGCTCATACAGCGGGTAAAAAACCTGCAGAGCTAATGCAAGTGTGTATTGTACGCGCTCGCTTTTGTGAGCTGGTGGCAAAAAAGGTTAATAAGAGTCAGTCAGGCGAAGCATTTTTAACAGGATTATTCTCGTTACTGGATGCAATCCTTGATCAACCAATGAGCTTGCTTGTTGAAAAGCTACCTTTCCCTGATGAAATAAAAACGGCATTATTAGGGGACAAAAACACACTTTATTATATTTTAAACGTTGTTAAAGCATATGAAACAGGAAGCTGGTGGGCACTTGAACAAGCTGTACTTTTGTTGAATATTGACAGTGCTATACTACCTCCACTTTACCAGCAGTCAGTCGATTGGGCTGACAGTTATAAGAATAATATTTAACGGATAATAGCTTTAATGCGCAATTATAATATGGACTTTATTCGCGGCGTTGCCGTGCTTGGCCTCGTTTACATGAATGGTTACGCCTTCGGCATTTTTGAATATGGGTATTCCTACTTAACTAATCCTCCTGTTAGCGACTCAATTATTCACACCCTTAGCAGTGTGTTTGTAGACGGGCGTTTTAGAACGCTGTTTAGTTTGCTTTTCGGTGCTGGGCTTTATATTCAGTGGCAACGTTACAAGTCTGAAGTGCAGATAAAAAGCAGGCTCTATTGGTTAATCCTCTTTGGTTTAGCGCATGGTTTTTTACTTTGGGCCGGTGATATTTTATTTGTTTACGGTGTATCTGGCTGGTTTGTTATTAAATATTTAGAAAGTGATAGCAACGTACTTTTAAAAAGAGGGTTTGCATTTACCTTGTTGTCGGGTGTAGTTACCTTACTTGTTATATCTAGCGTACCCGATGAAGTGATTTACCGCGATACAGCACAGTTTATTGAATTATATAACCCACACTATATTGATTACTTTATTAGTAACCTTGCTATGAACACGTTAATGCTTGTTATGGTGCCAATAATGACAATGTGGATGTGCGTGGGCCTTATGCTTATTGGCATTTATTTATATAAACAAGACGTTTTTAGTAAAGGCTTAACGACTCAGCAATTAATAGTTTGCGGTGCAATGACCTTTGTTTTTTGTGGGATCAGGCTTTATGCATCACAGCTTAATGGCAGCTTAGGATATGGGGTGCAAGAATTTGTAAATATTTTTGCGGCGCTAGGTATGGCTACGCTGTATATTCATTTAATTGTTAAATTTTGCAATAACAGCGCACACGTTGGCACGCTTATTCAACAAGCGGGGCGCTTAGCATTTACTTTATATATTAGCCAAACACTCATACAACTGTTGTTATATAAAGTGCTATTTACGCACTGGGTGCTCAATTTTGATCGTATTGACTACTGGTTAGTTGCAACGGCATTAGTTGCGCTGCAGCTTATATTTACCTTTATATACAGCCGCTATTTTAACCAAGGCCCGCTTGAATTTGTATGGCGTAAATTAACGAAAGCAAAAATTAATGCTTAAACACCTATAAATTCTAAATTAGGGGCGAAAAAATAGTGTGGGTGGTTTACACTACTCGCCTTAAAAATTACTACGCTATAAGTGCCATGACCGAATTAAAACGTTTAAATAAATTTATTAGTGAAACAGGATTTTGTTCACGCCGCGAAGCCGATAAATATATTGAGCAAGGTCGTGTCAGCGTTAATGGCTACTCGCCTGAAATGGGCGTAAAAGTTGCTGCTACCGATGTTGTATTGGTTGATGGCAAGCCACTTAAAGCCACACCAAAGCGCGTTTATATCGCTTACAATAAACCAGTTGGTATTACGTGTACTACCGAAAGTAAAATTCAAAGTAATATTATTCGCGCGGTAAATTATCCTACGCGTATATTTCCAATAGGGCGTTTAGATAGACCGTCTGAAGGGCTTATATTTTTAACTAACGAAGGCGACATCGTTAATAAAATTTTGCGTGCGGGTAATAACCACGAAAAAGAATATGTTGTTACGGTTGATAAACCGCTTAATCGTCAGTTTGTTACAAAAATGGCCAATGGCGTGCCTATTTTAGATACCGTGACTAAAAAGTGTAAAGTGACACAAACTGCCCCTAAAGAATTTAAAATAGTACTTACACAAGGTTTAAACCGCCAAATACGCCGTATGTGTGAATATTTAGGTTACGAAGTGGTGACGTTAAAGCGCACTCGTATAATGAACGTAACACTAAAAGGTTTAAAGGTAGGGCAGTGGCGTCATTTATCTGATACTGAAATGGCGCAAATAAACGACTCGATTTCTGAATCAGGTAAAACTCAAGAACATTCGCTTGATGCTAATAAACAATCAGAAAATAATACGCCGTCGATTCCTAAAAAGCGTGATTTTCAGGGTGAAAATCCTCGCCGTTTTAATAAAGGCGAACAAAGTGGCGAGCGTAGTACTGAGCGAAATTCAAGTCGCAACTCTGATCGCAGTAATGCTAATGGCGAGCGCAAAAATGAGCGCAGTAAAGCACCTTATCAAAAGCGTTCTACCACGTATGTTGGTAAGCCAAAAAGTATTAAAGAGAACAAGTCGTCACAGTCAAAACCTAGCTCGGGGCGTACCCTTAGCTTAAAAAAATAATCTGCACCTAAGTGGTATTCTACTACCACTGTATTTCTTGTACTATATTACCAAATGGGCTTGTAACGCCCACTAAATTTATATTGTTATTTTGCAAAGTCACCAATTTATTCTTATCTAAATACCATCTAAAAGTGTATTTTCTGTAGTTCTGTAAACTAAGCACTGTTAGTGTTGCACAACTGTACTCATAATCAGTTGGGCAACTACCTACTTCAAGTAATTGATGCTCTTGCTGCCATATATTATTGCTGTGTTTATTGGCCCATAATTTCACAGAAATACAAACTGACGTCCATAACCATAAGTAAATTAAAATAGGCAAAAACAGTGGTATAAATGCGCTGCGGAACTTCCCATGCTCAGCAATATAATTTTTAACTGTATGTTTAAATTCAAAGTTATTATTGTATTTTTTATATAGGTGCCTTAATAAAACAATCGACAACACTATCGCCGTTATTGGAAATAACGTAAATGTTAAGGTGTTATATATACCGTTGGGAATAAATGCGGGATCGGCTTGTTCATCCCATGCAAGTAGAACCAGTGGAGGAGCCGTTGCTAAAAGTAATAGGGCGCTGTTGAAGAGTTGCTTAAAGGTCAAAGGGTATTCACTTATAAAATGCTAAAGCCAATATAAAATAAGAGTATACCTAAATAAACAGCAATCGCCGATAACGAGTTTTTAGAGCGCAGGCGCTTAACAAGGTCGCGTGTGCCATCAACCATGCCTGAAATCACAAGCAGTAAACCACCTGTAAAACGGTAGTTGTTTAAGTTCACGTTACCATTCTTGTCAGTTATAAAGCTTAAATAACCAAAAAGTATACAAACGCTGCCCACTATTAGTATCGCGGTTTTAAAATTTTCCATGATATTTAGTTAGATAGTTAAATGCCACTGAGTCTAGTCAGTGGCATTTAACTATATTACGAATTTAGTATTTATCCATATTTACTTTGCAAAACCACCTAGAGGCTTTAATAGAAGTGGTGACAGTGCAGCATGTTTATCGGTTAGTTCTTTAGGTAAATCACCCAAATGAACCATACGTGTTGGTGTTGCTGCAGCAATCCAACGCTCTGCATGATCATCCCAGTTTTGGATGTGTATGTGCGATGCTTCTAAATCTCTAAAGCGCTCATAAACCATAATATCGCCATCGTCAGACATGTAATATTGATAATTTAGTGTACCAGGCTCTGTTTTTGCACGTTCTACTTGTGAATTCATTACTTCACGAAAGGCATCTAATTGGCCTGGGTTTAGCTTGGCTTCAACAATCCAGCCAAAATTATCAAATGTCGTATCACCGTTTTTGTTAATTTGACTCGTTTGTTCTTCTTCGCGAGAAAAGCCACCAAATGGTTTTAGCCAAAGAGGGCTTAAAGCCGCATGACGCTCACAAACATCGTCAGGTAATTCACCTAAATGCACCATGCGTGTAGGTGCAGCAGCTGCCATCCAACGTGCTGAATGGTCGTCCCAATTTTCAATATGTTCGTGTGAAGAGTCTGCATCAACAAAGCGTTCGTAAACTAAAACATCGCCAGCATCAGACATATAGTATTGATAATTTTTAGTGCCAACTTCATTAAGTGCGCGATTAACTTGTGAATTCATCACCGCTTTAAAGTTTTCAAGTTCACCAGCATTAAGTTTAGCTTCTACTATCCATCCAAAATTTTTAAACATGACTTTCTCTACTTAAATAAATTGCCTCTGTATAAGTGAGGCTAAAAAGTTAAAGGCAATTTCTATCGCCCTAGTTAGCATACCTATCGCTTAATTGGTAAGTGCTTAGATAACGAAGCTAAGTGTACAGAGTATTTAAATATTGATAATAACCGCATTTATTTAATCAGTTTATAGTAAATGTATATAATAGTGGTTAGCCTATTTTGCAGGCCATTTAAATTTTTAAGTTAAAATTGCTTTATAGACGTGTTGTTAAGCTATTTACAAGTACACTTAGTTATATTTTGGGTAAGCTGTTAAGATGCGCCGTCTTAATAATGTAGAAAGGTTATAGAAGTAACATGTCAAAATTTTTCTTTATGGGTAAGCCCGACATAATGGGTAAAAATAACAGTAATGGATTTGCGCCAAATCGTACTGCAAAGGTAGGCACAGAGTTGCACCCGTTAACGCTAATTGTAAACTCAGCTGAACGACAATCAGAAATAGAAGCAATACTAGAAGAGCATTCGCTGTTTGCTTCAATTGAAGTTAAAGCTGAAGTACCAGAAGATATTCGCGAACTAGACTTTGCGCTTAGCAAGTCAAAACCACAAGTATTTGATAAATTACCAGAGCGTAACGCACCTTGTGTATGTGGTAGCGGCAAAAAATATAAGAAGTGTTGCGGTTAGTTTCTTAACAACTAAATATGTAGCCTTTCTTTTTTCATCGGTATTAAACAAAAATGCCACTGACCTTGAGCCAGTGGCATTTTTTAATGTTAACCGATTATATGCTTAACTACTTACGCGGTTCGTAATCAATTCTAAATATAACCGTGTAAAGTACTGGCACTACAATTAGAGTCAAAATTGTAGCAAAGCCTAGACCAAACATAATCGTTACCGCCATTGACTGGAAGAACACGTCAAATAACAGCGGGATCATACCTAAAATAGTGGTTATTGCTGCCATTGCTACAGGGCGCACACGGCTAACACCAGACTCAAACACAGCTTGATAAGGCGATTTACCATCGCGAAGCTCAAGGTTAATTTGGTCGACCAACACAATGCCGTTTTTGATTAACATGCCGCTTAAGCTTAATAAGCCAAGCAATGCCATAAAGCTAAACGGCGCATTCATTATCAACATACCCGCACTTACACCAATAATGGCAAGTGGCACTGTAGCCCAAATAACTAAAGGTTGTTTAAGCGAGTTGAATAACAGTACGGTTACCGCAAACATAGCTAAATAGCCTAATGGCAATGAGCCAAAAATAGCCGATTGCGCATCAGATGACGATTCATATTCGCCGCCCCATTCTAATTTATAACCACGCGGTAGCTCTATTGCTTCTACAGGCCCTCGTATGCGGGCAAATAATTTAGCAGCGGTTTCGTCACCTAAAACGTTTTGATCGGCCATTACCGTTATTGTACGTTTACGGTCGCGGCGCATAATTAGGCTGTCTTCCCATTCAACCACAAATTCGTCAACCACTTGCGTTACTGGCACAAACACACCAAGTACTGGGCTATAAATTTGTAAATCGTGAACGCTTTCTACATTTAAACGTTCATTAGCAGGAGAGCGGGCAATAATAGGTAACAGTTGCGTACCATCTCTGTATACGCCTACTTGTTTTCCAGAGAGGCTAGTAAGCAGCACATCATCAAGGTCAGATTTACTAATACCTAAACGGCGCGCTTTTTGTTCGTTAAACTGCGGGCGAATCATTTTAGTACGCGCACGCCAGTCATCACGAATATTATAAGCCCCTTCATCCTTTGCTATAACGTCTTCTGCTTTAGCTGCAAGTTTTCTAAGAACTACTGGGTCTGGGCCTGTAAAGCGTGCTTCAATTTTAGCATCGGTAGATGGGCCAATTTCCATCGGCTTAATTTTAAGCTCGGCTGAAAGTGGCGTACTTTGTGAGTATTCACGCACCTTTTGCATTACTATAGCAACCGCCTCGCGGTTTTTTACTCTAATAATAAGCTGCCCATAAGAAGAGTACGATTTTTGAGGAGCATAAGTAAGCATAAAGCGCGGCGCACCTTGGCCTGTTGTACTTGTTATTTCCTCAACGAGCTCTTCATTTTGTAAGTAGTTTTCTAGCTTTTTAATGCCATCAAGGGTTGCACGTATATCTGAGCCTTGCTGCTGCCAGTAATCTACATAAAACATTGGCGTGTTAGACGCAGGGAAAAACGACTGCTTAACCGCACCAAAGCCAATTACTGCAGAGCAAAGTAATACAACCATAAGAACAAGAGTTGTTTTACGATAATGCATAGACACATCTAAAAGTGCTTTATAGCCTGTAAAAATAAAGCCTTTGTACGGGTCGTCGTCTTCCTCTTCGCCCTCAGCATTCTTACCTTTTTTAAACTCATCTTGTTTAAACATTAAGTTTGCAAAAAATGGCGTAAGGGTGATGGCGGTGATCCAGCTTAATAAAAGCGATATAAATAACACCCAAAATAAGCTGCCAGCAAATTCACCCGTGGCATCAGAGCTTAATCCAATGGGAGCAAATGCAGTAATACCAATAACTGTCGCGCCTAGTAGTGGCCATTTAGTTTGCTCAACAATATTAACTGCCGCTTTTAACTTAGTTTGGCCACGTTTTAAATTTATTAATATGCCTTCGGTTACTACTATGGCGTTATCTACCAGCATACCTAGGGCAATAATAAGTGCTCCCAGAGAAATACGTTGCAGGTCTATGGCAAACAACTTCATAAATATAAAAGTGCCTAAAACGGTCAGTAATAAAATACCGCCAATTAAAATACCGCTTTTTAAACCCATAAATATAAGCAGTACCACAATTACAATGGCAATAGCCTCTACAAGGCTTACAATAAAGCCATCTACCGATTTTTCTACTTCTTTAGGTTGGTTATATACCGATTCAACATGTATGCCGTGCGGACGCTGGTATTCAAGCTCTGCTAAGTGTTCGTCAATACGTTTACCTACATCAACTACGTTAACCCCGTTCATAAACGACACACCAATTAACAGTGCTTGCTCTGAGTTGTAACGAATAACATTAGTAGGTACTTCGGCGTATTCTCTAAATACTTTTGCTACATCGCCTAAATAAATAAGCTCACTTGCACCAGGTTTTGAAATAAGCAGAGTTTCAAGCTCACTTACATCTTTAAATTCCCCGGTTGGGTGAAAGCGAATAGACTCATCGCCAACACGTATTTTGCCCGCATTAGACACCGTATTTTGCGATTGCAGCAAGCCAAAAATATGGCTTGGGGCTATACCTAGTTGAGCCAATTTACGTGTAGATACTTCAACCATAACTTGTGGTTGTTGCTCACCAGCAATAGTTACTTTACTTACACCTTTAACCAAGACTAGCTCGCGCTTTAAAAAGTCTACGTAGTCTTTAAGCTCGTCATATGAGTAGCCATCACCGGTTACCGAGTACATAACACCGTAAACATCGCCAAAGTCATCTAAAATAGTGCTTGGGTAAACGCCGCTTGGCAGCGAAGGAGAAAGGTCATTAATTTTACGACGCATTTCATCCCAAATTTGGCGCAGCTGCTCTTTTCGATAAGTGCTTTTCATTTCCACCGAAATTTGCGACTTACCATTTGATGAAATAGAGGTCACATAATCAACATAAGGGAGTTGCTGAATCGCATTTTCAATAGGGAAGGTGACTTCCTCCTCGACTTGCTGCGGCGATGCACCCGGGTACATGGTAATAACCATGGCAGTTTTAAGAGTAAACTCAGGGTCTTCTAGTTGGCCTAGGTCAAAATACGACACACTACCGCCAATTAACAGCAGCAGCGCAAACATCCAACTAATTACTTTTTTCTCTATGGAGAGTTGCGCAAAGCTCATAATTATAAGCCTCGCTCTTTATTCCATGGACGTACTTTCATGCCTTCATCTAATGAATGTACACCGGCAGATACAACCATTTGGCCTTCTTTTATGCCGCTAAGTACTTCAATACCATCACGGTGAACTTGCCCTACTTTTACAGCCTGCTTATTAACAACACCTGTTTCTGGGTTGTATAACCACACATACGCGTTATCAGACACGCTTTCTTTTGCTTCTGAAAAAACCGACTCAACAGGTAAAATTGTATACGCTACTTGCGAGCTAGTAACTTTAGATAAATCAATAAATACACGCCCAGTCATACCGGCAAGTAAATTAAAGTCATCAGGTACTGGCAGCGAAAAAACAACTTGGTAGGTCAGGGTGGTTGGATCAGCCTGTGTATCCCACTCTTTTAAATCAAGGGTGTATTCTTTTTTTGCAAAGCCATCAAACACAACGGTAGGGTGGTAATCGGTACCTTTTTTAATGCGCGCTATTATTTTTTCAGGAACTTGGATTTCTACATCCATTAAGTCGCGTGTTTCTAAGCGTAAAATGTTTTGCTTGGCTTGAATGTTTTCAAAGTTTTTAACAAATACTTTAGCCACAGTGCCTGCAAATGGTGCGCGTAATTCACTGTATTCTAGGTTTGTTTCGGCAATTTTAAAGGCAGACTCTGCCACCTGCATATTGGCTAATGCTTCATCGTATTCAGATTGGCTTGCGATTCTTTTTTCAAGTAATTGCTCAATACGACCAAGTTGCGACTTAGCAAGCTCAAAGCGGGCTTTTCTATCATCGTATTGTAATTGAAAGTCTTCTGGGTCGAGCTTTGCCAGTAGCTGACCTTTTTTAACTTCTTCACCTGCTAAAACCGGAAACTCAACAAGCTCACCATTTACTCTAAACGCCAAGTAAGAGCCTTGGTTTGCAACAACCTCAGCAGGAAAGCTGCGAATGTTAGTTTGAGAATCATGACCTATGTTGAATAATTTAACAGGGCGAATGGGCTCTTCTTTAACTTGTTGTTCTGGCTCAGAACAGGCTATTAAGCTTAGTAAAGTCGTAGTTAAAAAACATAGACGAAAGAGTTTCATGTCTTCTCCGTTGCAATGATGGCAAAATAATTAAGTGCAGCATACGCTGCAAACATATAAAATAAAAATCATTAAATTTTAGAAACTCAATAAGTTTTACTTATAATGTTGCAGAGTGCTATATGAAGCTGAATCAATTAATAATTTTAGATGCCATAGTGCAAAGCGCAAGCTTAAGCGGGGCAGCACTAAAGCTACATAAAACGCAGCCAGCGCTTACACTTGCTATTAAAAATCTAGAAGAAAAAATAGGGTTTGAGTTGCTAGACAGAAGTAAGTACCGATTACAGCTTACTGAAAAAGGGCGTATTTTCCACCGCGAGGCGCAGCAACTTCTGCATGCCAACGACGAGCTAGCGCAGCTTGCTAAAGAATTGGCACTCGGTAATGAACCCCAATTTAGAATTTGTTACGAACAACTTTGCCATACGCAGAGTTACAACGAGATCATAAGTAATACTTTTAGATTGTTTACCAGCACCGAATTTAGCTTAACAAGCGGGAAGCGCTTTATTTCGTTAGAGCAAGTAAATAGTGGGCAAGCCGAATTAGGCATTGGTCCGTGGTTTGATTTATTTCATGCGACAGGTGATTTAGAAAGCGTACCTATAGGCAGGCTCGATATTGGCATTGTCAGCGCTAAAGGCGTACTCCCTCAAAAGCTAACCTATAGCGAACTACAAACGTATCCGTGTTTAGCCATGTTTGAAAGTGACTTGAGTATCGACAGTGACAGACTATCGTACTCAAAAGGCTCCGCCATGATGAAAATTGATGATGTATCTACCTTAAAATCGTTTTTACTCTCAGGCGCAGGTTGGGCAATGATGAGCTTAGAGCACTGCGCTCCTGAAATAAAAGCAGGCTTACTTCAAGAAATACACATAACTGACCGAGAGCATAAATTTAGCGCACAAATTAGAGCCTTTAGACAACATGCAGTGCACCACGGCCCTGTAGCGCGCACTATTTGGGAGCAATTTAAAGTACTTAGTGAGGCGTATTTAAATGAACGCTGATATTGATAAAGAAACACTTATTTATACTGTTATCGCAGGCATACCAATAGGTAAAGTGGCAAGCTACGGGCAAGTTGCAGCTCTTGCGGGCTACCCGCAAAACTCACGGTTGGTCGGGCGCTTATTAAAAGTGATGCCAAACGACTCGGTTATACCTTGGCACAGGGTAGTGAATAGCCAAGGTAAAATATCATTCCCTGAAGGTAGCGAAAAATACCAAGAACAACGCGAAAAGTTATTATCAGAAGGCGTACTGTTTAAAAACGACAAAGTGAATATGCGCGAGTGCCGGTGGGAGTGATATGACTATTATTGGCAGGTAAGTGCCATAGCTGACTACGACGACTTAGCCTGTTGTTATGTGCATTTTTGCCAGTGATACTCCATTTGCTTAGCTGTTTGCTCAGCTAAATTTAATGTCGATAGTTCTGACACTAAGTGTAAACTCATATCAATTCCAGCTGATATGCCACCAGAAGTTATATATTTACCTTGAGAGACCCAACGATGATCACTCACAACATTTAATTTCGGGTAGGTCGCACTGAGATCGGCTATATCTTCCCAATGCGTTGTAACTGTTAAACCATTTAGTAAATTAGCTTCAGCTAAAATGAACGATCCTGTACAGACAGATGCGACTCTTTTTGATGTACTAGCAACATTCGAAATCCAAGATATTACAGTAGGCTTTTTAACTTCCCCTGTATGTATACCTCCAACAACTATAAGCACATCAATATTCGGATGCGTCTCAAATGAGAAATGTCCGTGCACTGGAAAACCACCACGAGCTTGTACAACATCAGGTTTTTCAGAAACTAAAAATACATTCCAATTTTTATTGCCTAAACGATTTGCAGTACTTAAAACTTCAAATGGTCCAGAGAAATCAAGAACTTCTGCATCATCGTATATGTATATTCCGATATTCATACTCTGTATACTCCATTACACATAACAATCTTAAAATGCGCTAATCACGAATACTTCTGCTGTTGCCACGCTCATTTTTCTGCTTTAAACTGATAAAGATAAATTTTTATAATATGTGAATTTTGTCATTTTTTAACTCAAATAAGCTCCTTGTTAGTTCAAACATTTAGAAACAGTTTCAAGCTCAATTCCAAGGGCATTAATGTGCCATACGAAGACGGTCAGTAGTTGTAATGTCTGAAGTCATGATTTGACCACTTGTCTTTTTGAGTGCGTCAAACTTAACAAACTTACTGAGTGAATTATTATCAAATCGAGTTTTAACCCTAAGTGCTCCAGTAAATCTATTTTTTGTTTAACTTGTTAGATTTTCAAATTCACCCTCTAGCACTTAACGCGCCATCACTCACCGGAGCTTGGGTGGATGGCCTTATAAAATGTTTCTTTCTGATAAATTAACACGGAAATGACATTAGTACAGTTTTTAGTAAGGGCATATCTGACCTTGCGCAAAATGCTGGAGTTTTATCTTTAAGTGCAGGCACTTTTGACCGCATCCATTTCAATGCATTGTCTTTGTTGTGGTAATAAACCACTGAAGCAACATTAGCATCTCCACCACAGACTTCAGTAAGTTCATCGGAAAACGTACAACTGATGAAGCCTTTTTGGCATAAACTTAAAAACTTTTCCCATGCATCTTGTTCTTGAGACACTCCATCAACCCTCTGTATTTAAGTTCTTCCGAAGTTAAGTAAATTCCGTAGCTAATAGAAATTCACATAACTTACAAATCTTTAATTCAGGAAAATACCTTATCTAGCGAAAAGTAATTTCCAGAAAATATGCACAATTTTGAATTTTGTCCTGCTTTAACAGCTTGTTAGCTATTAAATGACTTTGTAATCATTGGTTGAAAGCGCCAACCCCACATACAAGCATTATTAGCTCTAAAACTCACATAACCTGTTAACTTTTGATTATCTTTGTCTTTTAGTACCACAACATAATTAACTAAACCGTATGGCTCAGTTTTATGTAATTGAACATTTGCATCAATAATTTCAGGGTTCTTGAATTTACTTAGGTCAGCAAACTTGTTTAGCTGCTCATAAACAGCCTCCAAACTTGATAAAGGAGTTCTTTCCGCAATATCAGAGCATAAAAGTTCATGTGCTTTTTTAAAGTTTTTTTGAGTTAAATATAAATCAACAAATTCATGAGCTTTCGCTGTTGTATTAACAATTGATGACTCAAAGAAGGATTTTGCATCAAACACTTCGGCATTTGATTGGAAACTAAATAAAAAGGTCAATAACAATATACGTGATAATTTCACAACTCTCTCTTTGATAGCTAACGCCTCAATCAGAGACAAATAATTGTTGGCTAAAATAAGCGACGCAGGAGCAAAGCCAACTGTTATTTGTCCTGCTTTAACGACTTGTTAGAGTGTTCTATACACTCAGCTAATGGCGCACAAGTAAAAGCTATTTCTTTATTTTTGAATTCATTATCGAAATCTAAATAACTTTAGCAGTATAAAAACTAATTGATTTAAGTAAATCTTTAAACTCTTCATCAGCCCTAGTTTCAGGAGACATATCCGCTATATGAAGAGAACTTTCATCCTTGGTTTTTGAAGGTACGATTATAGTTTTATTGGGCTCTATAACTGATTTCTTGAGCTCCATCCTTGTTGTGACTTCATAATCCTTTTGATTACATCTACCTGTCTCAGGGTAGGTAATTGTCAAATCCTAAATAACCGCAGAGCTTTTACCCCTGTTAGAAAGTGATAAATCTAGTTTATCGTTTTCAAAACTTAAGACTTGGCCCACAATATCTGCATTTTTACTTTCAAATAATTTAACCGCTGTAGAAAAAGCAATTGTAGCTAAGGAAATAACAGACAAAATAACACCAATGTATATTCCGACGCTATTGGCATCCACCTTTTCTTTATGACCACAATGTTTACACACAGTAGCATCATCACGTATTTCTTCATGACACGCTTTACAAGTTGCCATAGTTCTCCATTAACACTCTAACGCTTAACATATGGAGACTTTAGGAGCGCCTTTTCAGCGAGTAAAATTCCCACCATGATGTTTTTGTTAGCTGTCTATTCGGCTATTTGACTTTAGTTTTTTAGTAATAATGTCAATAAGGAGAAAAGCTACACCTGCAAAAACACCGAATACTAGTGCTTCATTTTGTTCTGATATGTACTCTGAAAATATATATAGAAATAAAGCACCTGCTACACCAACAAAAACTCCGACGGCAATAGATTTAAATAGTGACTCCATAACTTGATACTCCTTTAGACTGCTAACATCTTTATCAGAGGACACTTCCCTATTTTAGCGTGAAAACATCCTTATTTTGTGAACTTATATTAATAGCAAATACTATAAGTAATTGCCAACTATAAATATTACTCTTCCTGCGGCTTATATAAACATGTAAAAAAGAGGAACGTTTCCTCTTATTCTTACTAAGTTAATGAAAACTTACCTGAGTGACGGCTTATCGCTCAAACCAGACCATATTAATTGGCTATACCAGCTCAATAAACATAATTACTAATTGAAATATAATGACAAACACACCCAGCAATAACAAATAAGTGCCAAATAGCGTGGCTAAATTGGGTGCTTTTAGCGCTGTAAAAAAAAGTACCTAAACTATAAAAAATGCCGCCGGCAAGTAGCCAGTAAAGTGCTTTTACATCAACACTTGAATAAAGCGGATAAACAATAGCCAGTGCAAACCAGCCCATGAGTAAGTAGGTGGCGAGTGATATTTTTTTATTACCGTTTTTTACAAATACTTTGTACGCAACGCCCGCCAGTGCCACAGTCCATATAAATGTAAGTGTTGCCCATGACCAAGCACCGGTTAATGAGATTAATAAAAAGGGAGTGTAGGTGCCGGCAATTAATAAGTATATGGCGCAGTGATCGCACTTTTTATAAAAGGCTCTTAAGCGCGGTTGAATACTGGCGTGGTACAAAGTGGATGACAAAAACAGCACAAATAGGCTACTGCCATAAATTGCAGTACTAATATACGCTTTAGTGCTGGTGGCTTGGCTAAATAAATCCCACATAACAAATGCGGCAAATACAATACCAAGTGCATGGCTAATTACGTTTAGTTGTTCTTCTTTTTTAGAATAGGGCGCTTCTAACGACATGACAGATCCTACCACTATTTGAATGAATTTTAGTGTACAAGTGTACGCTGAGTTTTTCAATATTATAATTTTTATATAAATATAATAATTTATTATTTTTCATAAAGTTGAAACATCAATTTAACCAATGCGTAATTAATAAGACGTAAAAAAGTCGTAATAGTTCGTTAGATTACTGGTAATTCCTAAAAACAATTAACCGGACGAACAGTGATAAACATGAAAAATAAATTAACAACACGGCCTTTTCTTAAACTTACTAAATTGTCTGTTGCGATGATTTGCGTTACATCAACAAATAGTTTTGCAGATCAAACCATAAATAAAGAACTTGATGAAATAGTGGTTGTTGCTCAAAAGCGTGCGCAATCAATACAAGATGTGCCTGTAACAATAAGTGCCTACGATGGCGACTTTTTAGAAAGCTTAGGTATTGGCGAACTCGACACTTTATCTGAAATAACACCAGGGCTTGTTATTCAAGAGCAAAGCCCTAACAACCCAGGCTTTGTAATTCGTGGTATTACGTCTGATAGTGGGTCGTCTCAATCATCCCCTCGTGTGTCTATTTATTATAACGGAGCAGATGTATCACGCTCTCGTGGCTCATACTTTGAGCTTTTTGATGTAGAAGGGATTGAAGTTGTTAAGGGACCACAAGCAACACTGTTTGGAACAGCAGCTTCTGTGGGGGCTATTAGTGTAGCAACACGTAAACCAGAAAAAGATTTTTCGGCTCAATTAAAAGCATCCGTTGGTAATTACTCGGCCAAAGGTGTTAGTGGCTTTGTAACGGGTGGCAATGATTTATTGCAAGGCCGTGTTGCTTTTACTTATCGTGAACGTGATGGGTTTATAAAAAATATTGCAGGAGATAGTAACTCCCAAAATCCGGCTGGGTTTAAGCAAGATGATATGCATGCTATTGAGCGTTTTTCTTATCGTCCGTCTTTACGTATTACACCTAGTGACGATGTAACGATTGATTTGGTGTATACGTATGAAAAAAATGATGACTCGGGTACATCTTTTAAAAATGGGCTTTATGCACCAACCGGTGGTGATACAAGTCCATATAGCTTTGTTGAAATGCCAGGTAGTCCGTATGCAGAGTCTGTGTTTGGAAAAAAAGACTTAGGTGTGGAGCGCACAGTTAACGATTTAAATTTGACTGTAAATTGGGATGTAAGTAACGATTTAACAATCACCTCAATTACTGCAGGGCGTAATTTTGATTCTTTAGAAGTGTTTGATGCTGATGGTACGCAAGCATGGTTTTTAGAATTTGCAGAAGCTGCTGAGGGCGATCAATTTAGCCAAGAATTACGCGCTGTTTATACGCAGAATAAGTTCACTAGTATTTTTGGTGTGAGTTACTTTGAAGAAGATGGTAGCCAGCGTATTCCATTTAGTACAGAGGAGTCTATATTTTTAAATTGCTTAGGCGTATTGGGTACAGGTGTTCCTTGTATTAATAATGTTGGTAGCGTTAATATTTTAACGCCAGCATTAACAGGTGGTGCAATAAACGAGTTGCCATATTCATTAGAGTTTACAAACTATGGTGAAAACAAAGCGTACTCAGCG
Source organism: Pseudoalteromonas sp. NZS100 (assembly GCF_015864815.1). Classification (NCBI taxonomy): domain Bacteria; kingdom Pseudomonadati; phylum Pseudomonadota; class Gammaproteobacteria; order Alteromonadales; family Pseudoalteromonadaceae; genus Pseudoalteromonas; species Pseudoalteromonas sp. NZS100. The sequence goes on along the minus strand of NZ_JADYWM010000013.1, from coordinate 29,761 downwards.
TTTGCTGATGTAACTTATGCTGCAACTGAGGCACTGGAGTTAACAGCGGGTCTTCGTTATATAAAAGAAGAAAAGCGCAGTGGTTATAGCTCTGCTGCACCCAATAGTGTTTTGACGCAAGCGCCATTGTTTACGGTTGATACGAATGGTGAAACATTCTATGGCGATGCTGATTATGATGATTGGCTGCCACGTTTTAATGCGCTTTATATAATAAACCCTACTACAAATATGTATGCGACTGTTTCAAAAGGACGTCGTTCGGAAGTACTTGAAGTAAGTTCGGCTAACGACGAACAAGGAAGTGTTGAAGCCTCTATATCAGAAGTTCCAGCGGAAATTATTTGGAACTACGAAACCGGTATTAAAGGTAAAGCACTTGACGGGCGTTTAGATTACTCTGTCGCTGTATTTTATCAAGATTACTCTAACTTTCAGGTTACGTTACAGGATGATGAAGGCGTTGCGTTTTCTGCTGATGCGGGATCTGCCACTAATGTTGGCGCAGAGGCTGAAGTAAGGGCGTTAATTAATAATGAGTTTGAGGTATTTGCCAATGCGGCTTTCCTCGATGCTGAAATAGATGATGATAGTAATAACGGTAACCTCGCAGGTAATAAATTTAGATTACAACCAGAGTGGACATTTAGTACGGGGCTGTTTTATTCAACAGAATTGTCGAACTCACTTAATTTAACGAGCTCTTTAATATATAGCTACCGCTCTGAAGTGTTTTTTGAGCCAGCAAATGCGCCAATATCAGGCTTAGATATTAGCCAACCTGGGCTTGGATTAGTCAGTGCGCGCTTAGGAATTGCAAGTGGTGATGATTGGGCCGTTAGTGTATTTGCCAGTAACTTATTAGATAAAGAGTATTTAGTTGATGCAGGTAATACTGGAGGGGGATTTGGCAATCCAACATTTGTTGCAGGGGCACCTCGTTTTGTTGGTATTGAGTTAACTCTCGGGTTTGGCGGACAATAATACATTTAACTACTTGATATTTTAATTGAGCCACTGCAAAGTGGCTTTTTTATGTGATCACGTTAAAGTGAATTTATATTAGGTAAAAATGAAACAAGATCTAAAAGCTGCTTTACTTACCGCCATTGTTTATCCTGGAGCGGGGCATTTTTCTTTAAAAAAACACCTTATAGGCGCTATTTTTGCGGGTGTATTCTCTGTTCTTTTAATTTTAACCTTTCAAGATATATTTGCGATTGCACAGTGTACTGCAAATGAAATTGTAAACGGAAAAATCCCCATGTCGGTTACGGCCATTTTAAAAGCCGCGCAACAACCATCTAACGCCTGCGCTCAGCTCGCTGAATATAAGTACGTACCTTTAATGATTATAATTTGGGTGCTGAGCATAGCCGATGCATATCGTTTGGGCAGAAAAGCGCTGCCCACTAAAAAATAAGCCAGTTAATCAGAACTCGGTTTGGTTGGCTTATTAATTTTCTTCCCGCATATTTATCCCTGATATTTAGCTATTATTGATGGCGGTAATAATTATTATTACTGCTTTTTCCATTTTTATACATATTTTTTGTAACCGAGATTTTCGCCTGCACCATGTAAACATCGTGTAAATTCCTGTATATACCCAGTAAAATCCTCAAACCTCGTTAAATCGCTCACTTGTTGATATTTAGTTAATTAAAATCCTTTTCCTTGTACCTTTTTATTCATTTAATGTTAATAAATAAATGGTACTTTCCGCTCGCCAAATTAACTTTGTTTAACTATTAAGTATTGGTTTGGTGTCAATTTATTACGTCAGACGATGACGACTGATAATTTCAATTTAAGGAAATACGATGAATAACAGTTCAAATAATCACAAAAGAAAGGATTTTAAAGTGGCGAGCTTATCGTTAGCTTTATTATTAGGATGCTCAACTATGGCCAATGCTGCTGTTGAGAAGTTAACGGTGAGTGGGAATCAAATTCTTGCAGGTGGAGAAAACACAAGCTTTGCAGGACCTAGCCTATTTTGGAGTAACACCGGTTGGGGCGCTGAAAAGTTTTATACAGCACAAACAGTAGCAAAGGCAAAAACTGAATTTAATGCAACATTAATTCGTGCAGCTATTGGTCATGGTACGAGTACTGGTGGTAGTTTGAACTCTGATTGGGAGGGCAATATGAGCCGTCTTGATACTGTTGTAAACGCAGCTATTAGCGAAGATATGTACGTTATTATTGATTTTCATAGCCATGAAGCACATACCTATCAGGCGACTGCAGTTCGCTTTTTTGAAGACGTAGCTACCAAATATGGGCAGTACGACAATGTTATTTATGAAATTTATAACGAGCCGTTACAAATTTCATGGGCTAACGATATTAAGCCTTACGCAGAAACAGTTATTGATAAAATTAGAGCAATCGATCCTGATAACTTAATTGTGGTTGGTACGCCTACGTGGTCGCAAGATGTTGATGTGGCATCACAAAACCCGATAGATCGCGCCAATATTGCTTACACTCTGCATTTTTATGCTGGCACGCATGGTCAATCGTATCGAAATAAAGCACAAACAGCACTCGATAACGGCATTGCACTATTTGCTACAGAGTGGGGAACAGTTAATGCTGATGGCAATGGTGGTGTTAATGCTAATGAAACTGATGCATGGATGGCATTTTTTAAAACAAACAATATTAGCCACGCTAACTGGGCTTTAAATGATAAAAACGAAGGTGCTTCGTTATTTACTCCAGGCGGTAGTTGGAATTCATTAACCGCGTCAGGCACTAAAGTTAAAGAGATCATTCAAGGTTGGGGTGGTAGTACGGTTGCTTTAGACTCTGATGGCGATGGTATAAGTGACAGCCTTGATCAGTGCGATAATACTCCCGCAGGTACAACGGTTGATAGTATTGGTTGTGAGGTAACTGACAGCGATGGCGATGGTATTAGCGATAGTGTTGATCAATGCCCTAATACACCTGTAGGTGAAACTGTTAATAATGTAGGTTGCGTTGTTGAAGTAGTTGAACCACAAAGCGATGCGGATAACGATGGAGTGAATGATGATATTGATCAGTGCCCAGATACACCCGCTGGTACAAGTGTTGATACAAACGGATGCAGTGTTGTAAGTTCAACAGATTGTAATGGTATTAATGCATATCCTAATTGGGTAAAAAAAGATTATTCGGCCGGTCCGTTTACTCACAATAAAACCGACGATAAAATGCAATATCAAGGTAATGCATACAGCGCAAATTGGTATACAAACAGCATTCCAGGAAGTGATGCTTCGTGGACGCTTATCTATAGCTGTAGTTAAGCGCGTTAAATAAAATATGTGAAGAAGGTAAATAATACATTTACCTTCTTTTTAAAAGTATTAGCCTTTATAAACACTTTGGTGTTGATCAGTGATGTTGTAGCTAGGGGAGTTTATGTTATCTATATAGCGCCAATCGGTTGTGATTTGCTCTTTAGTAATAGTCAGTAACATATATCCACGGTGTGATAAGTCACAATAGTTTAAGTCGTTTATTAACAATGAAAGCGAGTCAGCCATTTGCTTTGCTTGTACTGTATTAAGCGCTAAATAATGCTCCATCCCCGGGGATGTAACACCAGGCGTTGCAAATTCTACTCCTACGCTTTCGCCTTTTGCATTTTTTAATGTGCCATGCCACGCATTGTGCGTATCACCTGCAACCACGACTAACTTTTTATTTAATGCAGCAACGCTTTTGTATAATGCTTCGCGCTCGCTTGGGTAACCATCCCACGCATCTAAATTATAAGGCATTAAAGTATTTACGCGTGCAAGTTGTGCGGGTGTTACCGCTTTATTAGCTAACACGGCTTTTTTAATGGTAACAAGCTCTTTTAACACCTGAGGTATTTTAGTGCGATCGGATTGCGAGAATATTTCAGTAGGTAGCCACATTTTAGTCATCAATACTTGCTGGCCCAATACTTGCCATTTTGCATTTGATTTAGTTATTGCACTGGTGAGCCAGTTTAGTTGTGTGTTACCTAGTAACTGCCTTTTTGGATTATTTAAATCACTGGCAAAGCGAGCAACATCCATTTGTTTGGTCTCTAGGTTTTTATAGTCGCTGTAAGCGAGTTGTTTATCGCGTGCTATTACGCGCGTATCTAGCATGTGCAAGCTTATTAAATTACCAAAATCAAAGGTGCGGTATATTTGCGGGCTTTGTTCGCCCATTGGCGGCCTAATTGGCAGCCATTCGTAATAGGCTTGAATAGCTGCTGCACGGCGCTTAAAAAAGTCACCTTCATCAGGGGTATGATTTTCAGCACCACTTTTATAGGTATCGTTGGTAACTTCGTGATCATCCCATATTGCGATAAAAGGCGCTGCAGCGTGAAGAGCTTGAAGGCCTTGGTCTGTTCTGTAAATTGCATAACGTTTGCGGTAGTCGCTTAGGGTAATAATTTCACCGCTGTTATCAGCTGCTAATGGGCGGTCAATTTTTTCAGCATTTTCGGTAGCGTATCCGCCCATTGGGTATTCGTAAATGTAATCACCCAAATGCAGTACTACATCTAAATCTTTTTGTTTAGCGGCATCGGTGTAGGCATTAAAGTACCCAGCAGGGTAGTTTGAGCACGACACAACAGCCATTTTTATTTGTTCAACATTGTTTATTGGTAGTGTTTTAGCACGGCCAATTGGGCTTTGTGTATTTAAACCCACAAATCGATAAAAGTACTCTGTGTTTGGAGCAAGTTCTTGCACATCTATTTTTATTGTAAAGTCTCGGCTTTTATCTGTTTGTTCGCGCCCGCTGCGAATAATGTTTTTAAATTGAGAGTCACTTGCCAGTTCCCAAGCAACAGTAACTTCAAAATTTGATTGAAAAGTGGTTGCACGTGTCCAAATTATTAAAGCATTACTGAGCGGATCGCCACTGGCTACACCGTGTTTAAATTCAATAGCTGATAGAGGTTTGTTTGTTAATGTTTGAGCACAACCTGTAATGGCACTCGATACTGCGACGGTAAATATACTTGCTGCTGAGGTTTTTAAAAAATTTCGACGTGATGAAAGGGTCATACTGCACTTTTTGAATTATTTATAGTGGTGTGCACTTTAGCGGGTAGATATGACGTTTTTATAAACGCTAAATGTATTTAGTGTGACGGTATTAATACATTTAAACCCTTTTATTTATTAACTAAAAAGTAGTCAAAAAATTAAATTAAATGGTTAAATTAACAAGGTATGAATTTTTTAAATTGAAGTATTGCATGTAAAGCTGTTTAATAACAGTTGCTTACGATTTATTTTTATGTTGGCACAACCCTTGAGTATGTAACTACGTCTAAACAATACACAAACAAGGAATACCATTATGAAACATTCAATTAAAATCGCTATGGCAAGTTTATTAGTATTAGGTTCTGCGCAAGTACACGCAACAGAAGTGGACCTAGATGTAACTGATATATTAACTCAAAGTGTAGCAAGCTACGTAAAGCAAACCACAATCGAGCTTGAAAAATCACTAAAGGAAACGCTTTATTTTGATGCTAAAACTGTTTTAGAGGGTTTATTAGATGAGCCCGTTTTAACACATAGCACAACGCCTAAAAATACTGACACTAGTATTAAAAACGCAAAATAAATTATTTAAAGGATTAAAACGATGAGCAGTGAACTTGGATTATTTGCATTAATGTTAGCACCCGTAGTCAGTATGATTAGCGCTTATTACTCGGTTCAAGTGTTTAAAGCTATGGGAGGTTGGTTTAATCTTTAGCCAATTATATAGCTGGTAATTAATTCGATTCATACAAAGCTGATCGACTTAGCAAAAGCGCACGTAAATAAAGGCAGAGTGTTTGAAAGAAGTAGACTTTATGAAACGTGCGATTTTTCCATTACCCATTTTTATGTTACCAGAAGGCTATACGCGATTACGCATATTTGAGCCTCGCTATTTAAATATGGTTAAAACCGCATTAAAAAACAATACAGGGTTTGTGCTTTGTACATTTGAGCACGACACGCCATTTAATATAAGCGCGCAAGGTTGCCTTGTTGATATTATTGATTTTGACCAAGACGACAACGATGTATTATTAATCGATGTGTTTGCTTCTCAAAGTGTTCAAATAAATGATGTTTATCAAGACGAGGACGAACTGCGACATGGTTTGGTATCTTCTTGTAATACGCCATATTGGTATAAGGATTCTAACAACTCAGTTGGCGAACATGACTTATTGCATGATGCGCTTTTAAACGTGTTTAAAAGTAATCCGGAACTTAATTTACTGTACAAAAAAACTCACTTTGACAAACTTCCTTGGATTGCAGCTCGTTGGCTTGAGCTCCTACCTATTTCTATTGAGAAAAAACAGCAACTTGCGTTTGAAACGAACTTTGATAACTTACTGAATTTCCTCCATACTGTGATTAATAACGAATTTGCCTAAATTTTATGATCCTAAATTAATTATTGCCCGTATTACTTAATACAAAAGCAATAACGGGATAAATTATTATGGTAAGTCAACAACAATCACCACGTTGTGAACCTAATACAGGTAAGTACACTGCCATGCCAGAAACGCCGAGTAAAGAACTCATGCAAGCGCTTATAGATGTTGCACAGTCACGCGATAAAAAAGCATTTTCCTATTTATTTGAATACTTTGCGCCAAAAATTAAACGCTTTGGAATTAAGCAATTTGGTGTTGAAGCTCAAGCAATGGAGCTTGTGCAAGAGACGTTAACATCTGTTTGGCGTAAAGCACATTTGTATCACAGTGATAAAGGTGCGGCTACTACGTGGGTTTATACCGTTATGCGTAACGCTTCATTCGATATGCTTCGTAAAATGAAAAGCAATAAAGAAGAAAATATAAGCGAAGATATTTGGCCGTTATTAAACGAATCACAAGATACACATCACGAATACAGTGATCATTTAGAAGATAAACAAATTAAACGTTATTTAGATAAATTACCTATTGCTCAACGCGAAGTGGTAAGGGGCGTTTATTTTCAAGACATGTCGCAAGAGCAACTTGCACATCAACTTAATATTCCAGTAGGCACGGTAAAATCACGATTACGTTTGGCCTTGCAAAAATTACGTAATGAAATGGGAGATCAGCATGATTAAACATCACCCGAGTGAAACTTTACTGACACAGTATTGCGATGCATCACTTGCTACATCATTGAGTTTAGCCGTTTCTATACATGTAGATATGTGCCCTGTGTGCCAAGCTAAAGTAGCTAAAATTGAGGCAAGCAACGCAAACGCATTATTTAGCGAAGAGCCAGCGCAATATGAGAAACCTCAAGCTGAGCAACCTGAGTTACTTGAAGAATTTGAATTGAATGTGCTTGATATGATCACGTCTGATGATTCTATCGACGAAGTTTATGAAGTAGAGCCTGTTTCTATTAAAGTTAATGAGCATAACTATCAGCTTCCACGTGCGCTAACGCGTATTTCTCACAGTAAATTTACCCAAGTGGGTAAGCTTGCTAGATCGCGTATTGCACTTGATGATGGCCCATTACGCTCTAGCTTGTTACATATTGATGCTGGTGGTGAAATACCAGAACACACGCACACTGGCTTTGAAGTTACTTTACTCCTAGATGGCGAGTTTAGTGATGAAGAAGGAAAATATGTACCAGGTGACTTTATATGGCAAGATGGTAGCCACCAACATACTCCTTTAACAAAAGATGGTTGTTTGTGCTTTACAGTTGTCAGTAGTGCGCTACATTTTAATAAGGGCTTCAGCAAGTTACTAAATCCAATAGGTAATTTGATTTACTAAGAGAATTTATGCACACAGATATAATAAAAATAGGTATAAGCGCCTGCTTAGCAGGCGAAAAAGTTAGATTTGACACAGGTCATAAAAAGTCAAACTTCTGTATGGATGAGTTAGGTAAACACGTTGAATATACACGGTTTTGTCCGGAGGTAGCGGTAGGTTTACCAATACCTCGTCCAACTATTCGCCAAGTTAAAGTTGGCGATACTATTAAAGTATGTCGCCCAGATGGCACTGGAGATGTAGGTCAACAACTTACCGAGTATGGTAAAAAAGTTGCAACAGAACAAGCTAAAGAGTTGAGCGGGTTTGTATTTTGCGCAAAAAGTCCAAGCTGCGGCATGGAGCGCATTAAAATATACAACGAAGCAGGCACGGGTAATACCTCTGAAGGCGTTGGTTTTTTTGCTGAGCAAATAATGAAGCACAACCCATTATTGCCATGTGAAGAAAACGGTCGCTTAAACGACATGCATTTACGTGAAAACTTTGTAATGAGAATTTACGTATTTAAAAATTGGCAAAAGTTAGTGCAAGAACCACTAACTGTTCACAAGCTTACTCAATTTCATTCTCAGTATAAGTACTTGTTAATGGCTCATAATTACCAAGCTTATCGAGATTTGGGTAATCTGCTTGGAACGTTCGTAGGTGACGATATAAATGCAGTTGCGGATGAATATATTTTAGGTTTGATGACGGGTCTGAAAAAGCCAGCTTCTCGCAGAAATAATTGCAATACCCTAATGCATTTACAAGGTTACTTTAAAAATGATTTATCGAAGGTTGAAAAACAAGAACTTCGTGATGCGATAGACGAATACCGCGAAGGATTGGTGCCATTGTATGTACCACTTACCTTGTTAAAACATCATTTGAAGGTTCATCCGAATGAGTACCTTGAAAAACAAGTGTTTTTTAACCCTTACCCTCACGATTTAAAACTACGATTTGGTATTTAATGGATACATTATTTTGGTTTAGGCGCGATTTGCGCCTTTTTTCTAATGAAGCGTTAATTCAAGCGCTAAATAATGGCGCTAAACACGCCATTTTTTTTGTGTCTGAAAAGCAGTGGCAACAACACCAAGCTGCGCCTATTCAGATTGACTTACTCAAGCGCCGAGTTACTTATCTTCAATCACAACTTGCTGATTACGGTATTACTTTACATATTATTGAAGCGCCGAGCTTTTGTGATTGTACGCGAGAGCTTATTAACTTTTGTAAAGCAAACGATGTAAAACACGTAATTGCTAATACAGAGTATGAGCTTAATGAAGTAAACCGCGATAAAGCAATTTTGCATGAATGCGATGAGCTTTCTATTACTTTTACTTTGTACGAAGGTGATTTAATTGCGCCTGCAGGCTCTGTCAAAAATCAAAGTAATGAAATGTATAAAGTGTTTACTCCATTTAAACGTGCATGGTTAAAGCAGTATCAAGATACACACTTTAGCTTGCCACAATGGCCCTTAACTTCTGACCCTATTGAGTTTGACGAGAGTGATTTACTAAAAAGTGATGGGTGCTCAGATAAGTGGCCGGTTGACGACGAAACACTCTCTACCGTAGTTGATAATTTTATATGCGACAAACTGACAAGTTACGACGACCAGCGTGATATTCCCAGTGTAAAAGGCACATCGGGTTTAAGTCCGTATTTAGCACTAGGTATTGTAAGCACAAAGCAACTGCTTATTAATATTCAGCAGCGTTATCCTGATATTTTAACTACATCAAAAAGTAAAACGTTTACGTGGATTAACGAGCTTGTTTGGCGCGAATTTTACAGACATTTAATTGCTGAATTTCCGACGCTTTCGCGCGGCGATAACTTTAACGAAAAGTATAATGCTGTAGTGTGGCGTAAAAGCGAAAGCGATTTTAAAGCATGGTGCGAAGGGCGTACAGGTTACCCATTAGTGGATGCAGCAATGCTACAACTTAAGCAAACCGGTTGGATGCATAATCGTTTACGAATGGTTGTTGCTAGCTTTTTAACTAAGCATTTATTAATAGACTGGCGTGAAGGTGAACGCTTTTTTATGCAGCACTTAATTGATGGCGATTTAGCCTCAAATAATGGTGGTTGGCAGTGGGCTGCAAGTACGGGCTGTGATGCTCAGCCATATTTTAGAGTTTTTAATCCTATCAGACAAAGCGAGCGCTTTGATCCAACGGGCAAGTTTATCCGTAAGTATTTGCCAGAGCTTGAAAACGTGCCAGATAAACACATTCATTTTCCACACACTTATTTAGCCGCAACAGGCAAAGATAAGGAATGTTACTGGCCAGCAATAGTTGATCATAAAGCGGCACGAGAACGTGCACTTGCTGCATTTAAGGTGTGATATGGATAACCAGTTACCAGTAGATAAATTTGTTAAAATATACCAACAGCTTGATAGCACTAATCTTGATTTATTGAGTGATATTTACTGTGACAACATACAGTTTATAGACCCGATGCATGAAATTAACGGCATTGTAGAATTGCGCAGGTACTTTGCTAACTTATACAGCAATGTTAAGCATTGCCAGTTTGATATTAGTGATTCGTTTAATAGCGGTAACAATGCTTTTATTTATTGGACTATGCATTATGCACATCCAAAGCTTTCATCAGGTAAAACTATCTCGGTAGACGGTCATAGCAAGCTTATTTTTAAAGATGGCAAAATTATTAAGCACAGAGACTACTTTAATGTGGGCGAGTTGTTATACAAACACATTCCTTTACTTGGTAGCGTTATAAAGCTAATTGATAAAAGGGCAGGTTAATTATGATCACACTTATAACGGGTGCTACATCAGGTATTGGCGAGCAGCTAGCAATTAAATATGCACAGCTAGGAGACACTGTTATAGCTTGCGGCCGTAATAGTGATAAGCTCGCCGAGCTTGCTAAATACGACAATATCCAAGCATGTAAGTTTGATGCAACTAACCTGCAAGATATAAAAGAGTCTACTATTGGCTTTCCTCATTTTGACCGTGTTATTTTAAACGCTGGTAATTGTGAATATATAGATGATGCGCGCAACTTTGATAGCGCGTTGTTTGAGCGTGTAATAAACGTTAACTTACTTTCTATGGGGTATTGCCTTGAGGCGTTACTTCCTAAAATAAATCCAGGCGGCCAACTTGTTTTGGTTAGCTCAAGTGTTACTTACCTTGCGCTACCTCGTTCAGAAGCTTATGGCGCATCAAAAGCGGGTGTAAGTTACTTAGCAAAAAGCTTAGCGGTTGATTTAAATGATGTTGATGTAACTTTAGTTCATCCTGGGTTTGTAAAAACGCCACTTACTAATAAAAATGATTTCCCGATGCCTATGGCCGTTACTGCTGAAAAAGCAGCTGACTACATGATTAAGGGTATTCAAAAACGCCGCAAAGACGTTCATTTCCCTTATCGTTTTACACTTATATTAAAAGCTTTACGCATTTTACCACTGCCGATTTGGCTTAAAATCGCAAAAGGATTAGCCCGTTGAAAAAAATAGCAATAATAGGAACTGGTGTATCTGGTTTAACATGTGGCCATTTGCTTCACAAACATTACGATGTAACCGTATTTGAAAAAAATGATTACATAGGTGGACACACAGCAACGGTTGATGTTGATGTGTGTGGCATCAAATACGCAATAGACACTGGCTTTATTGTATTTAATGACCGAACTTACCCATATTTTGAAAAGTTACTTTCGCGCATTGGTATTGATAAACAAACAACCCAGATGAGCTTTAGTGTGCATAACGAAGCCACTGGTTTTGAATACAATGGACATACGTTTACAAGCTTATTTGCACAGCGTCGTAATATTTTTAGACCTAAGTTTTGGCGATTATTGTACGACATTGTTAGGTTTAACAAACTGTGCAAAGCAATGCATGAAAAAGATGATTACCAGTCTGATCAGTCATTAGGGCAATTGCTTAACGATAACCAGTTTAATGACTTTTTTAAATACCATTATATTCTTCCTATGGGCGCGGCTATTTGGTCTACCAGTATTAAAGAAATGGAAAACGTAGGCGTTGAGTTTTTTGTTAAGTTTTTCTTTAATCATGGGCTTTTAGATGTAACCAATAGACCACAGTGGTATGTAGTACCAGGAGGCTCTCGTCAGTACATTAAGCCGCTGATCAGAGGTTTTGCAGACAAAATTAACCTCAATACAAATATTAAATCAGTTACGCGTCAAAATGATGAAGTAACAATAGAGTTTGCCAATGGTGAGCAAAGTAAATTTGATAAAGTAATATTTGCTTGTCATTCAGATCAGGCGCTTGCACTACTGGGTGATGCTACTGAGCAAGAAAAGTCAGTATTGGGTGCAATAGCTTACACTGAGAACTCAGTGGTGCTGCACACCGATACAAACCTTTTACCAGATAGAAAAGCGGCATGGGCAAGCTGGAACTACCTACTTAACAACAGCACGGATAAAGCCGCTGTTGTTACTTACCAAATGAATATTTTGCAAGGTATACAATCAGATACACAGTTCTGTGTAACGCTTAACCATCTTGAAGGAATAAGCCAAAGTAAAATTTTGCGCGAGTTTACTTATCACCACCCTGTATTTAACCAAGAGTCTATTGCGGCTCAAAAACTTAAACACAGTATTGATGGGCATAATAATAGTTATTTTTGTGGCGCTTATTGGTACAATGGTTTTCATGAAGATGGCGTACACAGTGGTGTAGATGTAGCCAAGCAACTTGGGGTCGAATTTGACTAGTGCAGTGTATTTAGGCGATGTTAAACATCGCCGTTTTGCTGTTAAAGAACATCGCTTTAGTTACCCTTTGTATATGATGTGGGTAGATTTAAATAATCCTCAACAACTAAATGGTGTGCATAAACACATAGGTACGTCAGGCTTAAAGGCGTTAAAGTTTAATGAAGCTGATTATCTTACAGGCACCTCACAGCTTGCTAAACGTCCTCTTATTGAGCGTGCACACGAACAACTTGCCAATTTAGGTATTACTGAAACCTTTTCTCATATTTACATGCTTGGGCAACTTCGTTGTTTTGGTGTGTATTTTAGTCCTGTTAATTTTTACTTTTTTGGTCATAACGACACCCGTTTTAAATACATGATTGCTGAAGTAAGTAATACACCATGGAACGAACGTCATTATTATTTAGTACCTTTAGAAAAAAAAGTGAACTTTAAAAAGGTTTTTTCCGTATCACCTTTTATGAATCTAGATATGAACTATCATTGGCATGTTAAGCAATCGCTTGATAAAACATTGATACACATTGAAAATAAGCGAAATGAAGAGCTATTATTTGATGCTACACTTCGCTTAAAACGTAAAGAGCTTACTAAAGAAGAAGTTAATAAGTTATTTAAACGTTTTCCGGCCATGACATGGTCTATTTTCAAAGGTATTTATTATCAAGCGTTAAAGTTGTTTATAAAACGAGTTCCTTTTTTAGGTCACTCAGGCAAGCCATAAAGCACATAGATAGTCAGGACAATTAATAGGTATTTCAATGGATAAAGTGTCGAGCTTAAATTGCGAACAAAGCACAAACTGGTTAACTAACATATATAAAAAATTAGTGACTAAAGCCTTTTCGTCAATTGAAACAGGCCAAGTTGTTTTAGTAGATGCAAACGAGCGTACAGTTTTTGGTGACCCATCTTCAGTGCTAAAAGCAACGATTATAGTAAACGATAAAGCTATGTATAAGGCATTTGCATTATCTGGGAGCGTTGGCGCTGGTGAAGCCTATATTTTGGGGCATTGGTCTTGTGACAACTTAACCTCTTTCATTGAGATATTTGCTATAAATGAGAAGCAACTTGATGAGTTTGAGAAGAAATTCGCATTTTTTAGTAATATCGCGCACCGGTTTAATCACATAAAAAACAAAAATTCTGAATCGGGCTCTAAGAAAAACATCGTTGCTCATTACGACCTAGGTAATGATTTGTACGAATCATTTTTGAGTAAAGAAATGCTTTACTCAAGTGCTGTATATCCTACAAAAGAAGCCACACTTGAAGAGGCTCAACAATACAAGCTTAAACGCATTTGTGAGCAAGTTGAGCTTCAAAAAAATGATTCAGTAATTGAAATTGGTACAGGGTGGGGGGCTTTTGCTATATATGCAGCCACACATTACGATTGCCATGTAACAACAACAACCATATCTGATGAGCAACATGATTATGTCGCTAATAAAATTTCAGAGCTTGGTCTTGAAAGTAAAATTACATTACTTAAGCTTGATTACAGGCAATTGAAAGGAAAATACGACAAGCTTGTTTCTATCGAAATGATAGAAGCGGTGGGCCATGAGTACTTACCTAGCTTTTTTACCCAATGTAGTGAATTGTTAAAAGACGATGGTGCCATGCTAATACAAGCTATAACTATTGGCGATCAGCGTTATAAGCATTACTTAAAAAACTCTGATTTTATTCAGCAGTATATTTTTCCAGGCGGGTGTTTGCCATCACTTAACGAAATGAGTGAGCAGATTAAAAATAATACAGACATGGTAATTCATACTGTTAATGATATTGGTGCTCACTACGCAAGAACATTAGCAGACTGGCGAAGCCGTTTTATAAAAAGCTGGCCTGATTTGGACCGCTCAAAATTTGATGAACGTTTTTATCGTTTATGGTTGTTTTATTTTGCTTACTGCGAAGGCGCGTTTAGAGCTAGAGCAACAAGTACGGTGCATTTAATGGCGCGTAAACCACGTTTTGTTAGCGATAACGATGATATTGCGCTCGGTTACTAATTTTGTTTTATTTCAAGCAGTGTGGTTTTTATCATTGCTGCTTGAAGCTGATTCGCTACTTTTTAGCGGATTGATTATTGTTTTAATGTTTTGGTTGTCAAAACAAAAAAAACAAGACACCTTACTTCTAATTAAAGCCCTACCTTTAGCACTATTGTTAGAATTCATAGCAGTAAAGTCAGGCTTGTTAGAATTTAAAGTTTATCCCTTCCCTCTATGGCTCGTCTTTTTATGGGCTGCGTTATTACTTTCTTTAAATACTTCTATGGTTTTTTTGAGTAAATTAAAGCTTTGGCAGGCCTTTTTAGTATGCATGGCTTTTGCGCCAGCAAGTTATTGGGCTGGGGCGCGCTTTGAAGTAATAAGCTTAGGCTTACCTTTATGGCAGTTTTGGCTCGTTTACGGTGCGCTTTGGTCTACAGTGTTTACTGTTATTCTTTTTATAAACCAAAAAATCAAGTTATTCATCAATCGCTGATCGCCCACAATTCCCATTTCGTAACATTACCCATTGACTCGAGGGAGCTTATTTTGAAATTTTTACTAAAGGCAGTTACTTTTTATTTGCTTACAACTTCAATTGTTTTAGCTGACACACAATTTAATAAAGTAGGCGAAGCACGAATGGAGTATTTATTTTGGGATGTATATGACGCGGTTTTATTTACCCCTTCAGGTAATTACAGCGCAGGAACGCATCCTATTAAATTTAAACTTACCTATTTACGTGACTTTGAAGCTAAAGAAATCGTAAAAGCAACAAATGAGCAGTGGGAGCATATTGGAAAAAAAGAGCTAGCAGACAAATACGACAGTAAATTATTGTCTATTTGGCCTGATATTAGACAAGGTGATTCGCTAACGTTAGTCACAAATGAGCAGGGTATGAGTACTTTTTATCATAATGATGAAAAAATTGGCGAAATAAATGAACCTCAATTTTCGAGTGATTTTTTAGCCATTTGGCTGGATGAAAAAACCTCAGAGCCGAAACTACGAAAGCAACTATTAGGGAATTAATATGAATGTATTTAACGCGTTTAAAACAGCTCTTGTAAGCTTATCTGCTTTGTTGCTGATAAGCTGTTCGGCACCAAATGTAGAGCATTATAAAAATACATCGCCAAACTTTGACTTTAAAACATTTTTTAGTGGAAATTTGAAAGCCTACGGTGTTGTACAAGACTTTAAGGGTGAATTGACCCGCAAGCTTGTCGTAGATATGAATGCGAGCTGGGATGGTAACCAGGGCGTTATTGAAGAAGACTTTGTTTATGACGATGGCGAAACTCAAAAGCGTATTTGGAAAATAACGTTAAACGAAGACAATAGTTTAACAGGGTTGGCAGATGATGTTATAGGTACAGCAAAAGGTAGAAGTGATGGCAGCGTATTTCATTGGAATTACGATGTAGAGCTTCCATACGATGGCAGTACTTTAAAAGTGAATTTTGATGATTGGATGTACCTGGTTACACAATCGCGCTTGATAAACCGCACATCTATTGTTAAGTTTGGAGTCGAGGTCGGGGAAGTGACCTTAGTGATCGAAAAAATATAGCTTATTTACCCAGTTGCTTAACTTGCGCCAAAATTGTACTCAAATTAAGTCTTTGTTAACCCAACACGCTGTATTTTACAGAGAATTATTTAAATTTTACTCATTTTTTAAGAATTTAAGCAAAAAATGCAATTTGCTGTTGCTAACTCTTTAAAAATGCATAAAGATAGGTTTTGCGAAGGCAAAATAATAACGAATAGGAATCTAACAATGAATAAAGCTCAATTAGTTGAAAAAATTGCTACTGATGCAGAAATCTCTAAAGCTGCTGCTACTCGTGCTCTTGACGCGTTTACAGGTGCTGTAACTTCTTCTTTAAAAGAAGGTGATTCAGTAGCATTAGTTGGTTTTGGTACTTTCTCAGTAAAAGAACGTGCAGCTCGCACTGGCCGTAACCCACAAACGGGTGCTGAGATCCAAATCGCAGCGGCAACTATCCCAAGCTTTAAAGCAGGTAAAGGTCTTAAAGACCAAGTAAACCCTTAATAGGTTTAACGAATTAAATTAAAAAAAGAGCTATTTAGCTCTTTTTTTTATGTTTAATAAAGACATCAATTGATGCCTTTATATTATAAATTTACGCTTTTAAGGCTTTATCGCCTCGACCAATGCCAACAGCGCCAGAACGTACAACTTCAATAATATCGGTTTCATGACGAAGTGTGTCTAAAAACGACTCTATTTTGTCTGTACTGCTCACTAATTGTAGACTGTAGCTTTGTCGGCCCATATCTAAAATAGCACCTTGGAACACATCAACTACTCGCGTAACCGCTGCACGAGTCGTCTCGTCTTGAGCAAAGACCTTAACAAGCAATAGCTCACGTTCAATGTGACTCATTTCTGTTAAATCGATAATTTTAAGCACGTCGACTAATTTGTTAACCTGCTTTGTAATTTGCTCTACAACTCTGTCATCACCCATTGTGGTAATGGTAATACGCGACAATGATTGATCGTCAGTTGTGCCCACAGTTAGGCTGTCGATGTTATATGCACGTTGTGAAAAAAGCCCAACAATACGTGATAGGGCACCTGGTTCGTTTTCTAATAAAATAGATAAAATACGACGCATTATGCTTTTACTCCTTTACGTAACCACATCTCATCAATGCCGCCTAACTTAATTTGCATTGGGTATACATGTTCTTTTTCATCAACGTTTATATCTAAAAAGACTAATCGGTCGTTAATTGACATTGCTTTATCGATAGCAGGTTGTAACTCATCTAGTGTGTTTACTTGTATGCCTACATGGCCGTAGCTTTCAACTAACTTAACAAAATCAGGTAGTGAATCCATGTAAGATGATGAATGACGTCCACCGTAAACCATGTCTTGCCATTGGCGTACCATACCTAAAGAGCGGTTATTAAGTGATACAACTTTTACCGCTAGGTTGTACTGTAAACAGGTTGATAGTTCTTGAATATTCATTTGAATAGAGCCATCACCCGTAATACACACAGACTCTTTATCAGGAAAGGCTAGCTTTACGCCCATTGCAGCAGGTAAACCAAAGCCCATGGTGCCTAGGCCGCCTGAGTTGATCCATTGACGAGGATGCTTAAATGGATAATATTGCGCTGCAAACATTTGATGCTGACCAACGTCTGAACTTACGTAAGCATCGCCATTAGTAGCTTTATACACCGCTTCAATTACAGCTTGTGGCTTAATTTTGTCGCCATCAGTGTTGTAGCTTAAGCATTTTTGTTCGCGCCAGCTGATAATTTGTCGCCACCAATCTTCTTGCGCGCTGCGGTCTATTTTAATTGGGCTTTTATCAATACCCGCTTGTAGTTGTTCAAGTACGGTTGCTAAACAACCTACAACTGGTATGTGTGCTTTAATTGTTTTAGAAATTGAAGTAGGGTCAACATCAACATGAACAATTGTGGCATTAGGGCAAAACTTTTGAACATTATTAGTTACCCTGTCATCAAATCGGGCACCAAGCGCTAAAATCACATCGGCGTTAGCCATTGCTTTGTTTGCCTCAAGCGTGCCGTGCATGCCTAACATACCTACAAAGTTTGGATGCACACCTGAAATACCACCCAATCCCATTAGTGTATTTGTAATTGGGGCATTTAATGATTCAACTAAATGCGTTAATTGCTCTGATGTATTTGAAATAACAATACCACCACCAGAGTAGATAACCAGTTTTTTGGCCTCTAAAATAGCTGTTACAGCTTTGCGAATTTGTTTTGAGTGCCCTTTAGTATTAGGGCTGTACGTTCTCAGCTCGGTGGTTTTAGGAAATTCGTATTCAAACTTAATAGCAGGGTTAAGCATATCTTTTGGAAGCTCAACAACGACAGGACCTGGGCGACCAGTGCTAGCAATATAAAAAGCTTTAGCTAAGATTGTAGGGATGTCTTTAGCACTTCTACAGTTAAAACTGTGTTTAACTACAGGGCGAGAACAACCCACAATATCGGTTTCTTGGAATGCATCGTCGCCAATCAAATTTGTAGGCACTTGGCCTGATAACACAACCATAGGAATTGAATCCATGTAGGCCGTTGCAATACCTGTAATACAGTTTGTAGCGCCAGGGCCTGAGGTTGCAAGTACAACACCAACGTCTCCAGTAGCGCGGGCATAGCCGTCAGCCATATGTGTTGCAGCTTGTTCGTGACGTACTAATATATGTTCAATGTCATCTTGCTGAAAAAGTGCATCATATAAGTCTAAAACCGAACCACCGGGATAGCCAAATATGTATTTTACCTTTAACTCTTTTAATGCCTGAACTACTAGTTCAGAACCATTATATTCTTGTTTGCTCATCCTCATTCCTCTGTGCGCTTTTTTATGCATAAAAAAACCCCCGCGTAGTGCGAGGGTTTTTAAAAAGCAGTATCACCTTTTAATACATCCCCGCTGGGCTTATAACTAAGACCAGTACGAGTACGACTAAAAGATTAATGTGTGTGTTCATAGTTTTTACTCTACTTAGCAAAACACTGCTTTTAAATTAAAGATTTTGTATAGGTTTATTTTTAAGGGTTTTAAGCCTTCATGTCAACCTTGAAAGCTGCTTTTTGCATTTTAAATTCGTTTTATGGCTTTTTTTAATTTAAACCTGCAGAAAACCTATGTTTAATTGAGTTTACTGGCAGAGATTATGCATTTTAGGTTGTAGGTTCGATTTTAGATATAAAAGAGTGTGAGAGACCATTAGCTTTAATTGCATATGTTAACTATATGTTTTTATCGCATGTTTAAATTTCTATTATTAGGTATGATTGCTACATAATTATGTTTGAGGAAAACACAGTGAAAAAAGTGACGTTAATTGCGCTTTTAACTACGCTATTAAGCCCTATGGTGGCGGCTAATAACTTAAGTCCGCATGATGTTGGTATAACTAACGAAGAGCGTATTTTATATTGGCTAAAAAAAAGAGACCAAATATCTTCAAGTGAGTTAGATAGTTCATTTAAGTCATATATGAGTAACAAAGACGTTGCCAATCACTCTATTAAAAATGGCTTTAGGCAATTTAAATCCTCTTCCAACGTTTTTTCAAACACAAATAAAAAACAGGTCGCTTTTTCAACGTCGCTAGTGCCAGATCAAAGCGTTAATGATGTAAAAGTGTTAGCTATTTTAATTGATTTTCCTGATCTTAAACATGACGACAATCAACTTGTAGAGCAAGACACCGATATGTTTTACGCTGATTATTCAACTGAGCACTATCAGCAAATGCTTTTTAATACTCAAGGTTATACAGGCCCTGATGGACAAAGCTTAAAAACGGCTGCTGATTATTATAAAGCGGCTTCGGGAAACAGCTTAAACTTTAGCGGGCAGGTATATGGCTGGGTAACCGCTAATAGCAATGCAAAAATATATGGTGAGCGCCAAGGCAGTACACGGGATATAAATGCGCCCGCTTTAATTAAAGAGGCTGTGGAGAAAGCAGTTGCAAAGTTTAATATTAATTTAGCGGATTATGACTTAACTGATTTAGATGATATTGATGGCGACGGTATCCTTAATGAACCTAATGGCATTATTGACCATGTAATGGTATTTCATTCAAGTATTGGCGAAGAAGCGGGTGGCGGTTACCTAAGCACCGATGCTATTTGGTCGCACCGCTACTATGTATTTGATGAAAATAGCGGGCCGAGCGAGATTGCAGGCAGTAACATTAAGCTATTTGGTTATACCATTAACCCTATTGATGCCGGGATTGGTGTGGTTGTGCATGAGTTTGGGCATGATTTAGGATTATTAGATGAATACGACTTACAATCTAACACGGTAGGTGAGCCTGTCGCGTCTTGGTCAGTTATGTCGACAGGAAGTTGGGCTGGTTCGCCAAGAGGCTCAGAGCCAGTTATGTTTAGCCCTTATGCGCTTGAATATTTACAAAAGCGGTACCAGGGTAACTGGGTTAACCAGCTTACGCTTGATATGGATGAGATAGAGGCTAATTCACAGCAAACATTAATTAATACTGCGAGTACTTCACAACAGCAAAATCAAATAAAAATAACACTACCACCAAGGCTCGAAAAATTTAGGGCTCCAGTAGAAGGTGATTTTCAATACTATTCAAATACGGGCGACAATATTAGCAATAGCTTAGTTAATACAATAGCGCTACCAAGCACAACTCAGGCACTTACTTTAAGCTTTATTGCTTATTACAGTATTGAGCGCGATTACGATTTAGTTCAAGTAAAAGTAAATGGCGAGCCAATCGCGAGTAATTATACGCAAGCGCTTAATCCATACTACGGTGATATTGGTCCGTATATCTCAGGTGATTCATTTCTTAATAGTGATGCTAAGCAACCTAACGGCTATTTGACCCATAAGTTTGATTTATCAGCTTATGCTGGGCAAACAATTGATTTAAAAATTGAATACATAACAGATGCGAACACACATTATTACGGTTTTGTTGTTGATGATATGCGCATTGAGCAAAGTGATACTTTAATTTGGCAAAATAATGCACAAGATCAAGTTAACACTGAGTTTAATGGCTTTGAAAAAGTAGGTAGTTACACATATGCATCGCCATCACATTACTATTTACAACTGCGTTCATACACAGGCGTTGACAGTAGTTTGCAAGCAGAGCAGTACTCACCGGGGTTATTATTGTGGTACAGCAATGAATCTCAAGCAGATAATAACACTACCGAGCATCCAGGCAGTGGTTTTGCATTAGTGGTAGATGCTGATCAGCGCTCGATAAATAAAGGCAGTACGCAAACTCCGGCTGCTTCAGCAATTCAAATACGTGATGCTGCTTTTAGCCTATATCAACAAAGGGCAGGGTTAGGGGATGATGATTTATCAGCTATCACCGGGTTTACTGATAAAACCGATTATAGCTTTGAAGCGCAAAAACCATCGGGTGTTGTGCTTCCACAGGTTGGTTTTGGGTTTAGTATTATAAGCCAGTCAGCAGACAGTGAAGATATAGAAGTAGAGCTTGCTTACGATGTTACTAAGGGAATTAATTTTACTAAAAACGGTTTAACCGTTAATTTTAATGTAGAAGGTTTTGCACTTACTCCTGCGGACAAATTTACGTGGAGTTTTGACGACGGGAGCTCCAGCACAGAGTTAACGCCTACTCATGAATACCAAGACTATGGCACTTATAACGTTGAGTTTACGGCAGATAATGGCACTTCACAGCAAGTAGCTGTAGCACAAGTTACATTAGTTGAACCATTAACTGTAAATGAAATTGAATATGAGATAAACCAAGGAACTTTAACAGCTGAGGCATCGCTTACAGGTGGAGTAGCTCCGTATACTTATAATTGGCAGCTAGGGGATGGAAGTACTTTAGCGACTCAATCGCTTACTTATAATTATTTGTACTCTGGTGATTACCAAGTAACGCTTACAGTGACAGATAACGAAGGCACTGAGCAATCAAAAGCGATTGATGTAACTGCTAATGTTCCGCTTAACATAAACGCAAACGCTACAGTTAGTGATTTAAGCGCACAATTTAATGCCCAAGTAACCGGCGGCTTTAATAGTTACACTTATAGTTGGGATTTTGGTGATGGCAGTGCGTTATCAAATTTACAAAACCCAAGGCATACTTATCAAGCTGACGGGACTTATAACGTAACGTTGAATGTTACTGATACTCAAACCAATGATACTTTTACTCAAGAGTTATCTGCTACTGTACAAAAACAACAAAGTAGTTCGGGTTCAAGTGGCGGATCACTGGCGGGTTTATTAGGATTACTACTGTTAAGTTTATTTAGGTTTAATACTAACCTGCATAGATACATTAGGTAGTAAACGCAGTTAGCAAACACAAAAAAGCCCGCTAAATTAGCGGGCTATTTAAATTAATAACAAATATTAATTATAAACGGTCAATTACTGATTGAGTGAAATCAGTTGTACCGTGGCTGCCACCTAAATCGCGAGTTGTACGGTCGCCTGATTTAATTACATCAGCAACAGCACTACGAATACGCTCTGCAGTATCGCCCATATTTAAATGCTCAAGCATTTGAATAGACGCTAAAATTACAGATGTTGGGTTAGCAAGGTTTTTGCCAGCAATATCTGGTGCACTACCGTGTACAGCTTCAAAAATTGCTGCGTCTTCACCAATGTTAGCACCAGGTGCCATACCTAAACCGCCAACTAAACCAGCACAAAGGTCAGATAAAATATCACCAAATAAGTTAGTCGTAACAATTACGTCAAACTCTTCAGGTGTCATTACCAGCTTCATACATGTTGCATCAACAATCATTTCATTTGATTCAATTTGTGGGTAACGCTCAGCTACTTCACGTGCTACTTTTAAAAACAAACCAGATGTTGATTTTAAAATGTTAGCTTTATGAACTGCAGTTACTTTTTTACGACCTTCGCGTACCGCTAGCTCGTATGCAAAAGTTACGATTTTTTCTGCGCCTTCACGCGTAATTATCGATTTTGCTTGTGCTTCATTACCGTCTTCACTTACTACTTGGCCAGCACCTGAGTACATACCTTGCGTGTTTTCACGAATAGTAATGATATCAATATCGTCGTAACGCGCTTTAGTACCAACAAATGATTTAACTGGACGTACGTTAGCGTATAAACCAAATTGCTTACGAAGTGTTACGTTAATAGATGTAAAACCTTCACCTACAGGCGTAGTTAATGGGCCTTTAAGAGTGATTTTGTTTTTAGCAATTGTATCAACTGTTTCTTGCGGTAATAACTCACCTGTTTTTTCAAGTGCAGCTAGGCCAGCATCAACAAATTCATAATCAAAGTCGCAACCTGCGGCTTTTAATATTTCAAGTGCTGAGTCGATAATGCTCGGACCGATGCCGTCGCCTTTGATCACTGTGATGGTTTGTTTGGCCATTGACTTTTCCTTTAAAGAGTTTGATTTGCACATAAATTATTACTCTGAGAGAGTAACCGCTTGTTAGAACATTTATGTGAACGTGCTTGAAAATTTAAGGGCGCATTTATACCAACTTATCACCCATTTTGCTAGTTTATACAAAAAATACTGGGTATACATGAAAGTTATAATGGGTATAAAGACATAAAATAGCTTCTAATAAACTAAATACTATTAAACAACTCGAGAGATTCTAATTGTTGATAAAAATCAGCTTGGTTATGCCACTTGAGTATTTTTAGCTGTTCATTTAACGTTTGCTGCTGCCACGGAGTTACCGAAAGTTCTGGTTTAAACACATTTTGAGCAACAATCTTCAGTGTAATCCAAAGTTTATGGGCCTCAGTTAAGTGCTTTTTAGGTGTTTGCTCTGCCTCTAAGAGTGCTGCAGTCCATGGGTTGTCACTCAATAAATGAGTAAGCTGTTGTGTTAGTTGTTCAGTGTTAATTGAATTTACCCCAAAATAGGAGCAGATAGGGGCACTCAATGTTTTATTTGGTGTGTCGTCAATCAGCGTTTTACGAGAAAGCTGTGTACTGCATTGCGTTAATAAAAAATGGGCGTAAGCGTATAAAGGTAAAGTGATGTGCTCAAACTGGTCGTGATCATTTTTACTAACCAATAAAGCCATTATTTTTACTAACCCATTTAATCTGTTAGTTACGTAGGCTTGCAATGGATGTGGGGTAACATTAACTAATTGTTCAAAAACAACCCGTTGAATTATTGCAGGTGCATTATAATAACCGACCATCGATAAACTATGTTTTAAGTCTTTTGCGGGTTGATGTTCTTTATTATATGGTTTTACAGCCTCGCATAAATTAGCAATTACGAGAGAGTGAGGCGCCATCAGCAGGCTTAATCCTTTATAGCTGTATTCGTGCTGTAACTTAATATTACTTATTAGCTCAAGTAAAGATTGTGCCTTATCAACCTCAAGCTCACTTTGTGGTTTTACATGTTCACTGTTAAATACTTTGAAGTTAATGGTTTTATCAGTGCAATGCCATTGTTTTGGATTATCGTTAAGCGTTGCTTTTACTCTGTACCAGGTTAATTTATTTGGATTTGCTGTACTAATTAAAACATGCCGTTGTTGTGCATCAGTTGCTAAATAAATCATGGTTTGCTCAGCGTATAAAACGCGGCTTCCCGGTAATAATGGCCCTAAATGCGCTATTAGTGATTTAATTAATTGCAGTGCGAACAAGTTAGGTGTGCGAATGTACAAATCGGTAAGTGCTTTATATAAGCTAATATGTTTATTAGCCGTATTGCTCGTAATGTTCATGCTAATAATATTTGCTAAAGCAATTAGCGTTATGCCCCCATCGTAAAGCATTATTTTAGGAGCACTTACCAATGCTTGTTTATACTTATTTAATTTAGCTAGTAACTGCGTAACAGGTTTGGCTGAATCGCCACTAGCTAACATTACTTTTGCTGCTAACTGATGACGCATTTTCCAAATTTTTTTATCAGAATCTTGAAAAGGTGTTTGCTCGCAAAGCTTGTTTAATTGCGCTCCAACACATAAATGCTCAATGAGAGTAGCGGCTATGTATAGCTCACTTAAGGCACTATTATAATTTTGAGATTTACACAGGGCAGCAGTTATGACGCTCTGACTAACAACTAAATTTGTTGCATAAGAATAACTTGGGTTATAAAGCGTCAATCGGGATTGTAATGCGAATGGCTGTTTGCTGTAGAGCACTCTATATTGCTCAGCTAGCTTACTTGCCATTGGATATAGAGCTGTCCATTTTTGTTTATTGTTATAATAGCTTAAAAACAGCTGCGTATTATTAAGCAGCTGCTCTAAGGTAGTTGAAACAGCTTCATCCATTAAACCTTCACCTAATTTTGTTCTTGGTATTTATTGTATGCACTCGGGCCCCATAAAAACAGCTGCCCATTTTTAAATAATAGGCCAGTACATTCATCCATAGTGGTAATACCGTCAGATGTTTTATGTTGTGTACGATAAAAAACTATCTGAAATACTTGTTCACCATCTCGTTTGGCATAAGTAAGATCGGGGCTGCCTAAGTAATCAAGAACACTATTTAGTGTTGTTGGCTGCTCAAGTGATAGTTTTTCGATGTAACGTTTATTGAAAGCCTCTCGGTCTTGCCAAATCATAGCTTGAGGATCGTCTTTATAAAAGGTAATCACCAATGCAGCTATCAGTGCATATAGCCCTAAACCTAAAATTAAATATCGGATAAATTTTTTCAATATGGCTTACTCTGACTCCGGTAACTAATATCAGTATACGTTTTGTAATGTTTAGAGGCTATTAACTTGCGACTAATTAAGTCTTAACTGCTTTAAACTAAAACCTAAATTTATATCGGTGCGTAAACTAACCAAGTGCTTTGAAATTACGTACATATCCATATTAGCGGCTAACTTTGCTTTAATACTCGGGCTTAGAGACTCATCTTCGGCTGCTTGTTCAATTGAGTTATAGTTATTAACTATTTGCTGCGCAGATTTAGTACCTATTCCTTTAACTCCCGGAATATCATTTGTTTTATCGCCCGCTAATGCCCAAAAATCAA
This sequence comes from Pseudoalteromonas sp. NZS100, assembly GCF_015864815.1. NCBI lineage: Bacteria > Pseudomonadati > Pseudomonadota > Gammaproteobacteria > Alteromonadales > Pseudoalteromonadaceae > Pseudoalteromonas > Pseudoalteromonas sp. NZS100. The sequence continues at coordinate 3,620 of NZ_JADYWM010000013.1, read as the reverse complement.
CGAGTTTATTTTGCTCAACACCAAAACGCTCTTTTATACTTGTCTCATCTAGATAGAGCTTTTTAAAGTAATCGTAAACTGTAATGTAAGGGCCAATATAAGGTAAAAAGCCTTTATCAGTAGAAACAATAGTGCTCGTTATTTGATTATTTGATGCCTTAAAGGCAAGCGTTGCAATAATATCATCAGCTTCATCGTTAATAGGCTCAAATACTACAATACCGGTTTCTTCAATTGCGGCTTTAAAATGCAATAGAGCATCTTTTAATACTTGGGGCATTGGCGCGCGTGAGTGTTTGTAGTCTTTATAAAAATGATAACGCCAGCTTTTGTCACCATCGAACACAGCAATGGCATGGGTTGCATTACTCGTATCTAAAAGCTTTTTACAGGCGTGGGCTACACGTGCACAGCACGTTTGTATCATTTGCTCGTCGCTATGATGTTTTTGATTCGCGTCAACGGCGTAAATGCGCCTAATTAAATTAAGCGCATCAATAAGAAGTAAATGGGGTTTCAAACTATAAAACTCATGCTTTTATTTTGTAACATGGAACATATTTACTACCAGGGAGCTTCATGCGACCTTGAAGAACAAATGCCTGTAATAATTTATCCATATTTGTCATAAGGGCAGGTTCGCCACTTAAAATGTATGGACCGTTTTGTTTAATGGCTCTAACGCCTTCGTCTTTTACATTACCAGCAACAATACCAGAGAAAGCTCTACGTAAATTAGCCGCGAGTAGCTGTTTAGGCTGATCAAGGTGTAAATCTAGACTTGCCATATTTTCATGTGTTGGTGCAAAAGGTTGTTGAAAGTCGTTATCTATTTTTAATGTCCAATTAAAGTAATAAGCATCACCTTCACTTTTACGGTAATCACGAACATTAGCCATCGATGACTTTAGTTTTTGACCGACTAATTCAGGATTATCAATAATTACTTCAAACTTATCCAAGGCTTCCTTACCAAGTGTCATTTCAACGAACTTGCATAGCTCTTTAAAGTACGCCTCGCTTTGTTTGGGGCCAGTTAAAATAACAGGTAAACATTGTTTAGTATTATCTGGGTGCAACAATATGCCTAATAAATATAACAACTCTTCAGCAGTACCTGCGCCACCAGGAAAAATGATAATTGCGTGAGCTGTTCTAATAAAAGCTTCAAGGCGTTTTTCAATATCAGGTAAAATAACGAGTTCGTTTACAATAGGATTTGGTGGCTCGGCAGCAATAATGCTTGGCTCTGTTAAACCTAAGTAGCGATTATCGGTGTTACGTTGCTTTGCGTGGCCAATAGTTGCGCCTTTCATTGGGCCTTTCATGGCACCAGGACCACAACCGGTACAAATATTTAATCCACGTAAACCAAGTTCGTAACCTACTTGTTTTGTGTACTTATATTCAACCTCGTTTATTGAATGTCCGCCCCAGCAAACAACCATGTTAGGCTCGCTTTTAACACGCAGCGCACCTGCATTTCTGAGCATATCGAACACCATATGGGTTATGGCTTTTTGCTCTTTTAAATCTTTTTCGTATTTTTGACAAATAAACAAAATATCACGAATAACAGAAAATATATGTTCGTGAATACCTGTAATTATTTCGCCATCAACAAATGCGGTTTCGGGTGGGTTTTCAAGCTCAATTTTGATACCTCGTTCGCGGCTTACTAAACGAATATCAAAATTTTTGTATTTGTCGTATATATCGTTACTGTCGTCGGTATGGCTACCTACATTGAGCACTGCAAGTACGCAGTTTCTAAATAATTTATAACGCTCACTTGCAGACGATTGCTCTAATAAATCAACTTCTAATTGCGACAGTAAATCTAAAACCCCAGTTGGGTTTAACTGTATTAACATAGACGTGCTCCTACTACTAAATCGTAAAACTACTTGTCATAAAAGTTATAATAGCTATGACATTATTTACTGGTACAAAGTCTATCTCGCCCTGAATTTTTGGCTTCGTAAAGTGCATCATCAGCTCTATCAAATGCTTTTAATAGGGTATCGCCTTTCTTAAATTGAGTTGCACCTACCGAAATAGTGATCTCAATTTGTTTTTCTCTAAATTTAAAAGGTATATTTTTAATTACCTTTCTTACTTTATCCAGGGGTAATGTTGCGTTTTCTAGCGACACACCTGGCATTAATAGCACAAATTCTTCACCGCCATAACGCGCTATAAAATCAGACTTTCTTACCGATTTTTGCAACGCTTTTGATATAACTTGTAAGGTAATATCACCTGCGGTGTGGCCAAATCTATCATTGATAGATTTAAAGTGGTCAACATCAATAACTGCAAGCGTAACATCTGATGGCTGCACATTAAACAAATGCATTTCGTGATTGTAACGTTCGTCAAATGCAGCCCGGTTAGGCAGTTTTGTAAGCCCATCTAGTAAGCTTTTAAAGCGCTGTTCATTTAAGCGTTTTTTATAAGTTGTTAACTTACCTTCTAAAGTACCAATCCGATTATTTATTTGACCAAAGCTTGCGCTAAGAATTTCTCTGTCTTTTCGTTCTAACTTTTCTTTTGCTATAAAATCTTCGCTTATTGATTTTAATTCGTTATCTACGAGTTCTTTTAAAGATGAGATTGATGTAGCTTTTTGCGTTTGCTCATTAAGATTTTTTATTTTTAGTTCAATGCTTTTATTAAGTGAGTCAAACTCAACTTCCATAGACTCAGAGTGCTTGCTAGTTGAGACGATAGAGTTATGAAGATCTTCGAGGGTTTGATTTAATGAAACTAAAAAGCTTTGCGCGGATTTACGCTCTTTACTTATATTTTTTACGACTACATCAATAATACTAATTGCAACATCGAGTAATGAGTCGATTGAGTCACTTTCTGTAATATTATTTTTTATATTATTAATTTGTAGCGTAGCTTCTTCTTCAAGTATAAGTTCATTAGCGAGCTCAAGTAGTTTTTTTGCACGCGCCTGTTTTATTGGGCGCTGCTGATCAACTTGAGGGTCTTGTTTGGTAAGCAACGCTTCATGATAAAAGCTAATAAGTTGATCAAGTAGCGGAATGTAACCATGAGTTGAATGAACGTTATTAATCTCGTGATCGAGTAAATTTCTTAGAGTCCTACGAGTATCGTCAGGTAAACCTTTGGTTTTTTGTAATTGTTTACCGGCACTTTGCACACTGTTGTATAAATTACGTTGCTGAGCTTGTTGAATCGATTCTTGGTTTTTAAGTAGGATTAAAGTTTCACTAATAAGGGGAGCAAGGTTTTCAAAGCTCATGCCTTTATTAAGCGCACTTCTAAATTTGGCGAGGCGATTATCTAACTCGATATCTAGTCCTTTACAGCTCAACGATAGTTTAGCTGTAAAGTCACATAGAACATCTACTTGATGTTTACGAGCACTCTCAACAGCCATACGCGCATCAATTGCTTGTTTTAGCTTTTTATCTGTTGCGTTAGATCTTTGTGACACCTAAGCATACCGCCATCAAATTAATTTCATTATCTTCAGTTTACAACAAATTTTTATTATGTGTAGTTATCTAGGGGCTGTTGATCTTTGTAGTACATATATCAATCAGCCCACATTGGTAGCCACATCATAGTAAATGCTAAAGCGA
>NZ_JADYWM010000012.1:0-140272 GCF_015864815.1 Pseudoalteromonas sp. NZS100 | reverse complement strand
TCGCTTTAGCATTTACTATGATGTGGCTACCAATGTGGGCTGATTGATATATGTACTACAAAGATCAACAGCCCCTAGGGTTATATCACTAAACCGCAATTTAATAATTTTAAAGAGCCTATGTGTGGATAATTTTTTTTCAGTAATAATTATTTTAGGTGCGCTACTGCTAGTTGCTAGCTTAAAAACAACCTTTAAAGTTTGTAAAAAAACATCGCAAAGAGCGTGGAGTGTACTTTTATGCGCTATTGTCTGTTTTATTTTAGGGTATTGGTGGATACTTTATTACTTTTCAAATTACGATACGGCACCAATAATAAGAAATGCAGTTGCCACAATATTATTTGGTGGTGCAGGGTTTGTTTTCTTAGTTGTCAAACTGAGTTTGAAAAGCATCCTTAAAATAGAGCAAGCAACGCAGTATCAAAAATATCAAACTGAGCACGATAACTTAACAACCTTACCCAATCGCAATAACTTTTTTAAATCCTTGAGTAAACAAGTCGATTACCCTTCTTCATTTGCATTATTTTATATTGATTTAAATAATTTTAAACAAATTAATGATGCGTTTGGTCATCAATGTGGTGATCAACTACTGGCTGCTTTTGCTAATAAGTTAAGCAAAGAACTATGTGGCATTGCTAAATTATATCGAATAGGGGGGGATGAGTTTGCGTTCTTATTGAATACCGATACTGATGAAAGCATGGCTCACTGTGTAAATATTATAAACTCAGCCGTTAAAGCTCCGTTTTGTACACATGAGCAAATGGTTAAAATACAATTAAGTATAGGCGTAAGCCGTTTCCCAGATGATAGCCGATTACCTGACCAGTTATTAAAAAAAGCCAACTTGGCACTGCATGAAGCAAAAAAGACATTTCAACCTTTAGTAAATTACTCATCTGAAATAGGTAAACGAGCTGAGGACTTTTTTGATTTATCAGTCAAAATTAAAGCCGCGTTACACAAAGGGGAATTCGAGCTTTATTTACAACCAATAATGAACTCCAAAGATATTCAATTGCATGGCCTAGAAGCGCTGATCCGATGGCCGCAAGCTGATGGTAGCTTTATTAGTCCTGAAAAGTTTATAAGTGTAGCTGAGCGTACAGGGCTTATTTTTGTTTTATCGAAATGGGTTGTACAAGAAGCAGTTAACCATATTAGAAAACTTAAACTGTTTGGGTTCACCGGTACTATTCATGTCAACTTATCAACGAAAGATATTGAAAGCAGCGAGTTTTACGAATTTATAATTAGCTTACTTACTACTGACCCGACTTTAAGTGATTCACTAATATTTGAAATTACAGAAGGGGCAATGATGACAAACATACCCGCAGCAAGAAAAATGATGCAGCAGTTAAGTATGCGTGGATTTAAATTTAGTGTTGATGATTTTGGTACGGGGTTTTCGTCACTGTCGTTATTAAGGGAGTTGCCCATAAACCAGATAAAAATAGATCAATCGTTTATCAAAGACATGCTCATTAATCCGCCTGATTACGCTATTGTAGAATCTACGTTGTTTTTGGCGAGCCGATTAAATTGCGATGTAGTAGCTGAAGGAATAGAAACCAAAGAAGTAGAGCAAGCGCTATTGAGTATGAACTGTGATTATTTACAAGGGTATTTATATAGCAAACCAATAAATATAGACGAATTTATAAATGTATATTTAAGTACAGAAAAAGTAAGCTGAATTTAATGAATATTGAGAAGTTTTAGAGAAGGAAGTCAAATTGGCTGGGATACCAGGATTTGAACCTGGGAATGCCAGGATCAAAACCTGGTGCCTTACCGCTTGGCGATATCCCAACTNATAACAATTGATAGTTTTAATTCTTATCAAGAATTATGGTGCGGAAGGAGAGACTTGAACTCTCACATCCTAAGATACTGGAACCTAAATCCAGCGCGTCTACCAATTCCGCCACTCCCGCACACAAGGTAGTTATTTTAAACTCTTCATTGAGCAACAAAAAAATATGGTGGCTAAGACGGGATTTGAACCTGTGACCCCATCATTATGAGTGATGTGCTCTAACCAGCTGAGCTACTTAGCCATCTTTTTTGTTAGCACTTCATCGCTGAGTGCGGGGCGTATTATGCTGATATGACCCAAATTCGTCAACACCTTTTTTGCAAAAAAACACTTAACTGTGTTTGTTTGCAGGAAAATTAAGCTAAGCGGCTAAATTTTAATAAAAATGATGATTTTTTGAGTGCAATTCACATACAAAATTTGTCGCTAAATAAAAAAAGCAAAAACCAATAGTTTGAAGCTGTTTGATTATTCAACAAATTATTACGCTCTGGTTAAATCTTAACATTAATTTGTTTAAGAGGTACTTATTATTGAGGTTTGATCTTCTGCTTAGGGTGTATTTTTAAATTAAACGTAGGCATTTAGGTTGGGGCTATGTCAATGTTATAAGTTTATAACGTTGGAGGTACAAAAAAGGCTCGTAAAAACGAGCCTTTAAAATTATTACCAATACTAATTTGGTTTCATTTAACTTATACGTTGAACAAGAAGTTCATTACATCGCCGTCTTTAACAATGTACTCTTTACCTTCTTGACGCATCTTACCTGCTTCTTTTGCGCCGCTTTCACCTTTAAAGGCAACAAAGTCGTCAAAAGCAATCGTTTGCGCACGAATAAAGCCACGCTCGAAGTCGGTATGGATTTTACCCGCTGCTTGTGGCGCTGTTGCACCTACAGGGATTGTCCATGCACGCACTTCTTTAACACCCGCAGTGAAATAAGTTTGTAATTGTAGTAATTCATAACCACCACGAATAACAAGATTAAGGCCGGGCTCTTCTAAGCCAAGATCAGCCATAAACTCAAGCTTGTCTTCGTCATCTAATTCTGAAAGCTCAGATTCGATAGCAGCACATACAGGAACGACAATCGCATCTTCTGCTGCAGCAATAGCGCGTACACGGTCAAGGTATGGATTATTTTCAAAACCATCTTCAGCAACGTTTGCAATATACATAGTTGGTTTAATAGTTAAGAAGTTGATAGAGCTGATTGCTGCTTTTTCTTCTTTAGTTAATGCTAAAGCGCGTAAAGTTAAGCCTTCATCAAGATGCACTTTTACTTTTTCAAGTACGGCATTTTGCTCTTTGGCGTCTTTATCACCACCTTTTGCTTTTTTTGCGTTACGGAAAAGGGCTTTTTCAGCGCTATCCATATCAGCAAGTACTAACTCAGTGTTGATTACGTCAATATCGTCAGCAGGGTCAATAGTGCCTGCTACGTGAATGATGTTTTCATCTTCAAAACAGCGAACTACGTGGCCAATTGCATCGGTTTCACGAATGTTAGCTAAAAACTGGTTACCAAGGCCTTCACCTTTAGATGCGCCCTTTACCAAGCCAGCAATGTCTACAAATTCCATACTAGTGGTAAGAACTCGTTGAGGATTAACAATTTTAGCAAGTTCGTCTAGACGAGGATCTGGCACAGGTACCACACCTGTATTAGGCTCAATGGTACAAAAAGGAAAGTTAGCGGCTTCAATACCCGCTTTAGTTAGTGCATTGAAAAGCGTTGATTTACCTACGTTAGGCAAGCCAACGATGCCACATTTAAAACCCATAGTAAGATACCTTGTTTAGAATTCGTTTAAACGGTGTACTTGGACCCAAGTTACTAGGGTTTAAACGAATGTAGTCTGTTTTGTGCTTTTAACACACCATCTTTTGCAAGTATTTCCATGCAACGAACTGCTTCATCAACAGCAGCATCCATTTTTTCTTGGTCTTCTTTGGCCGCTTTTCCAAGCACCCAACCAGTTACCATTTCACGATGCCCCGGATGACCTACACCAATGCGCAAGCGCATAAAGTCTTTTTGATTTGCCATTTTTGCAATAATGTCTTTTAAACCATTATGACCGCCATGCCCGCCACCTTTTTTTAATTTGGCAACGCCTGGGTCTAAATCCAATTCGTCATGGGCAACTAAAATGTCCTCGACAGGGATTTTGAAAAAATTAGCTAAACTACTGACCGCTTTACCACTTAAATTCATGTAAGTAGTGGGGATCAATAATTTGAATTCTTGGCCTTGAATGATCACTTTGCCTGTAAGGCCGTGATATTTAGGATCGTGTTTTAGAGTGCAGTTATAGCGTGCAGCGATTTGCTCGATGAACCAAGCACCTGCATTGTGGCGTGTGTTTGCGTATTCGGGGCCTGGATTAGCCAGGCCCACAAGCATTTGAATAGAATTCAAGGTTGCGAGACCTTAAATATTATTCTGCTGCTGCAGCGTCGTCTTCAACTGGAGCTGCTTTGTTTGCTTTGATAGTCAGGATAGACTGATCATGGCCTTCGCCTTTAGCTAAATCTACAGAGCTAACGCCTTTAGGGAAAGTTAGGTCAGAGATATGAACTGAATCGCCAACAACAAACTTAGAAACATCTACTTCAATGAATTCTGGAAGTGCTTTTGGAAGACACGTAATTTCAACTTCAGTTAACTGGTGAACAACAGTTGCGCCAGCTTTAGTTACAATCTCTTCACCGATGAAGTGTAGAGGAACTTTAGTTTGAAATTTATGAGTAGCATCTACACGTTGGAAATCAAGGTGAGTAAGCTTAGGCTTGAATGGGTGACGTTGGATATCTTTTAAGATTACTTCAACAGCTTCGCCATCAACGTTAAGCGTAAGGATATGCGTGTAGAAACCTTCGTCTTCTTGAGCTTTGATCATATCTTTATGAGCAAAAGTAAGAGATAAAGCTTCTTTATCAGCTCCGTAAAGGATTGCAGGAACTTTGTCTTCGCGACGTAGGCGGCGGCTCGCACCAGTACCAGTTTCTACGCGAAGTTCAGCGTTATACGTATAAGTTTTGTTAGACATGATGTCTCCAGTTATTTAAATGTGTAGGGCCTTTGCGACCAAGGTCCCTAGCCAAAAGGCGCGCTATCATACCACCACGCCCAGATAAAATAAACATCGCTTACAAAAAAAGCGCCAAAAGGCGCTTTTATATTCAGGAATGTTTAATTTTAGTGTTCAAACATCGCTGAGATAGATTCTTCGTTACTAATACGACGAATAGTCTCTGCTAACATGTCAGCAAGCGTAAGTACCTTAACTTTATCAAGGGCTTTAAGCTCATCAGATAGCGGAATTGAGTCAGTTACAATTACTTCATCAATCATTGAGTCACGTAAGTTTTCGGCTGCTTTACCTGAAAGGATAGGGTGCGTTGCGTATGCAAATACACGCTTAGCGCCATGCTCTTTAAGTGCTTCTGCGGCTTTGCACAATGTACCACCGGTATCAATCATATCATCTACGATAATACAATCACGACCTTCAACGTCACCAATAATGTGCATTACTTGAGAAACATTTGCTTGAGGGCGACGTTTATCAATGATTGCTAAATCGGTATCGTTTAGTAATTTTGCAATTGCACGAGCACGTACAACACCACCAATATCTGGAGATACAACAACGACGTCTTCAAAGTCGCGTTCTTTCATATCTTCAAGTAATACAGGGCTGCCAAATACGTTATCTACAGGTACATCAAAGAAGCCTTGGATTTGTTCAGCGTGTAAATCAACCGTAAGAACACGGTCAACACCAACACTTGATAAGAAATCTGCAACAACTTTAGCGGTAATAGGAACACGAGCAGAACGTACACGACGGTCTTGGCGCGCATAACCAAAATAAGGAATGACGGCAGTAATACGACCTGCAGATGCACGACGTAGAGCATCAACCATAACGATAAGTTCCATCAGGTTATCGTTTGTAGGGGCACAGGTTGATTGCAAGATAAAAACGTCCGAGCCACGAACATTTTCATTTATTTGAACACTGATCTCACCGTCGCTAAAACGGCCAACAACAGCATCGCCTAATTCAATATATAAACGTTTTGCAACTTTTTGAGCTAACTCAGGTGTTGCGTTACCAGCGAAGAGCTTCATGTCAGGCACGGTAGGGTTCCTCAGGCACTGAATATTTGGACTAACGGGCAATGATAAATATCACTGCGGGTTAACTTATGATTACTTGTACGTTACTTCATTGATCGAATATGGCGGTTAACTCCGTATGAGCAGGTGAGACATTTGCGCTTGAAGCCACAAAACCCTGCCAAGTATGGGGGAGATTTTCAAGTACATCTTGTGCTTGAACTTGGCTAGCAAATTCGACAAAACAACATGAACCTGTTCCGGTCATCTTCGACGGGGCGTATTTTAGCAACCACTGGAGGGTTTTTTCAACCTCGGGGCAAAGCTTTTTAACTAAAGGCTCACAATCGTTGGTCAAAGTATGGTGTTTCCAGTCGCCTATTATTTTTGGTGTGTCGCGTTTTAAATCTGGATGTGTAAATATTTTTGCGGTACTTACATGTTGGTTAGGGTGTACAACGCAGTACCATTTTTGTTCAAGTGTTACGTGGTGTAGTTTTTCACCAATACCGTGCGCTATGGCGCTTTGACCTTGTATGAACACTGGAACATCTGCCCCTAACTTGAGCCCCAATTGTGCTAGTGTTTCTAAATTTAGTGCCAATTTCCATAACTTATTTAGGGCTAATAAAGTACTCGCTGCGTCAGATGAACCTCCTCCAACACCGCCCCCCATCGGCAAGCGCTTAATTAAATTTATTTTTACACCCAAAGAGGTTTTACAGTGTGTTTGTAATAATAAAGCCGCTTTATAGATAAGATTATCATTTAGAGGGATGTCTTTAGTATCACCACCGACAGAAATACTCCCATCTGTTGTTAACTCAAAATGCAGCTCATCACCAAAATTTAAAAAAGTAAATAAGGTTTCAAGTTCATGATAGCCATCTTCTCGGCGAGCATTAATATGTAAAAATAAATTGAGTTTTGCCGGAGCAATAAGTGAAAAAGAGGTTTTGTTATTCATACTTATTTAAACTGCCAATCGTATAGTTGAATTTTAATTTTTATTTGTTGGTGCTTTAACGTCAGTTTAGTAGGTAACCAGTAACCTGCGTTTTGTACATAAGTGCCATAATCTATTTGCCATTTTTTGCCTGTATTATCAAACCATAATACTTGCTTTGCACGCCCAAGCTCATCAACAATTAAACTTTCATCGTCAATAGTGCCTTTAAGCCAGTTATCGGCATTATCAACCGGTAGTGTAAAACCCGTTAATCGTTTTAAAAGCTCTGCAGCGTTAGTATCAAAGTATTGTTCACCGTCAAACTCTAATTCAGCACCGTTAGCTGTTTGTTTAAGCGACAAAATACGAGTACCAATAAAAGTAGTCAGTATTAAATTATTGGAATTTGTTGTTTGCTGCCAATTTAAGTTTGCAGATTGACGCTCTTCAGGGCTAATAAATGCTAGTTTACCTTCTACTTGCCAAGTTTTTTGAGCAGCTAAACGTGGTTTCCAATCATCATAAAGTGTTGTTTTTGTATCAATTTGATGAGCACAGCCACCTAAAAACAAAAAAAACATGAATAAAATCAAATATTGTCGAATCAAATGTTGTTCCTTACTTTCCATATTCCGCTGATTTTTGGTAAAATTACCGCCTTTGAAGTAGGGCTCAGCAATATTTGGCAAATATGACCATAATAGCACTAGGTATAAATCACAAAACCGCATCCGTAGAATTACGTGAAAAAGTGGCTTTTTCGCCTGAGCAAATTTCAGAGGCGTTGCAACAATTAAGTGGCCATGCCGACTTTAATGAAGCGGTTATTGTGTCTACCTGCAATCGAACCGAGATCTATTGTAGCCTCGCTCAGCAAAATTCCCAAACACTGTTGAGCTGGCTTGCCAGTTTCCATGGTTTGGATGAACATGAACTGAGCAAAAACATTTATTGTTACGAAGATAACGATGCTATTAATCACTTAATGCGCGTGGCGTGTGGGTTGGATTCTTTAGTGTTGGGCGAACCGCAAATTCTGGGGCAAATAAAGCAATCGTTTTTTAGTGCTAAAAACCACGATGCAGTAGGTGTTACGTTTGATAGGTTGTTTCAAAAAACATTTTCGGTAGCGAAACAAGTTAGAACTGAAACCGATATTGGCGCAAGTGCGGTATCGGTAGCGTTTGCTGCAGTTAACTTGGCAAAGCATATTTATGGCAAGCTTGATAAGACCAATGTGTTATTAATTGGCGCAGGTGAAACCATTGAATTGGTTGCTAAACATTTATACCAAAATGAGCCTCAAAATATCACTGTTGCAAATAGAACTATTGAGCGAGCTCGTAACTTAGCTGACGAAGTGTCGGCAGATGTGATTGCTTTGGCGCAATTGCCTGAGCGTTTGCATAAAGCCGATATAGTGATTAGTTCTACAGCCAGCACTTTGCCTATTATTGGTAAAGGGGTGGTTGAGCAGGCGCTAAAGCAGCGACGTCATAAACCTATGCTATTTATAGATATAGCGGTTCCACGTGATATAGAAAGCCAAGTTGGGGAGCTAGATGCTGCCTATTTATATTCCGTTGATGACTTACAAACCATTGTAAGCGAGAATATGGCAGCGCGCGAGCAAGCTGCACAGCAAGCGCAAATAATTATTACTGAACGCACCAAAGAATTTGCAATGTGGATGCGTTCACTCGATTCGGTAGATTTAATCCGCCATTATCGAAACGATGTACAAACAATTAAGTCTGAACTTGTAGAGCGTGCTGTTAGTCAGCTCAATACAGGTAAAGATGCAGAAAAAATTATATTAGAGCTCGCCAATAAATTAACCAATCGCTTAATGCACGCGCCTACCCGTGCAATACAAGATGCAGCGAAAAAAGGTGAAGTGGCGCAGCTAAACCAGTTGAAAAAAATGTTAGGTATTGATCAGGAATAACCGTTAAATGAAAGAGTCTGTTTATAATAAATTAGAAACCTTAGTAGAGCGTTACGAAGAAGTACAAGCGCTGCTAAGCGACCCGTCGGTCATTAGTGATCAAAACCGTTTTCGTGCGCTTTCAAAAGAGTATTCTGAGCTTGAAGAGATTGTAAAAACGTTTTTAAACTATAAAGAAACGCAAGACGATTTAGCCAGTGCAGAAGAAATGCTTAAAGATTCTGACCCTGAAATGCGTGAAATGGCGCAAGAAGAATATAAAGAAGCAAAAGCACAAATACTAGTGATTGAAGATCAAATTCAAGTATTAATGTTGCCAAAAGATCCGCGAGATAACAACAACGTGTTTGTTGAAGTACGAGCAGGGACGGGCGGCGATGAAGCGGCTATTTTTGCTGGTGACTTATTTCGTATGTACAGCCGCTACGCAGAAAATAAAAAATGGAAAGTAGAAGTTGTAAGCACCAATGAAGGTGAGCATGGCGGTTACAAAGAAGTTATTGCAAATATCAGTGGCGAAGGCGTTTACGGTCAATTAAAGTTTGAATCAGGCGTACACCGCGTACAACGTGTACCAGAGACTGAATCACAAGGTCGTGTTCATACCTCAGCGTGTACTGTTGCGGTTATGGCAGAAGTACCAGAAGCTGAAGCGATACAAATTAATACAGCAGATTTAAAAGTTGATACATTTCGTGCATCAGGCGCAGGTGGTCAGCACGTAAATAAAACTGATTCTGCTATTCGACTTACACATATACCTACCGGTGTTGTGGTTGAGTGTCAGGATCAGCGTTCGCAGCATAAAAACCGCGCTAAAGCGATGTCAGTACTTGCAGCTCGACTGCAACAAGCTGAAGATGAAAAACGCCATGCGGCAGAAGCCTCTGAACGTCGTGACTTGGTAGGTAGTGGCGATCGTTCTGAGCGTATTCGTACTTATAACTACCCGCAAGGTCGTATTACCGATCACCGTATTAACTTAACACTTTATCGTTTAAACGAAGTGGTAGCCGGTGATTTAAGTGCGATTATTGACCCATTAATGCAAGAGCATCAAGCTGACTTACTTGCGGCCATGGGCGACGAGTAATTGTGGCTCACACTCTTGAACAAGCAATTGCTGCAGGTGCTGACTTATTAGCACTTAGCAGCGAAAGTGCTAAATTAGATGCACAAGTTTTACTTCTTCATATACTTCAAAAACCTCGCAGTTACCTTTTTACTTGGCCAGAACATGCGCTTAGTGATGAGCAACAATCGCAATTTAATGTATTTATCCAAAGACGTTTAAAAGGTGAGCCCGTAGCCCATATAACTGGGCTGCGTGAATTTTGGAGCTTATCGCTTGAAGTTAACGCAACGACCCTGATACCTCGACCAGATACTGAAACATTAGTCGAGCAAGCACTTGAAATAGTGCTACCCGCTACAGCAAAGGTGCTTGATTTAGGCACAGGTACTGGTGCAATAGCGTTGGCACTGGGTAGTGAAATGCCTAGTTGGCAAATTACTGCAGTAGATAGGGTAAGCGATGCAGTTGCACTTGCTACACGTAACCAGCAGCGATTAGCGATTAATAATGTACATGTTAAACAGAGTAACTGGTTTAGTGAGTTGCATGGCGAAAAATTCAATTTAATTGTCACTAACCCTCCTTATATAGAAAGTAGCGATATACATTTAAATCAGGGTGATGTGCGCTTTGAGCCTTTATCGGCATTAGTGGCTGATGATTGCGGAATGTCTGATATTAAACAAATAATTACACAATCACGTGACTATTTGTCATCTAATGGCTATCTTTTAATAGAACACGGTTTTGAGCAAGGTGAAGCTGTTCGTCATTTCTTCGAAAAAATGGCGTTTGTTAATATTAAAACAGTGAAAGACCTTGGTAACAATGACCGTGTAACACTTGCACTGTGGCCCTAGAGAATAATAATTGCCTACTAGTGCGTTAAATAATGCCATGAAGGAATTTCGACTATGATGGGTGATTTTTTATTTTCAGATGAACCAGAAGAAACAATCGATGAGATTGAACACGGTACCTGGAAAGTATTAATCGTTGATGATGAACCTGAAGTTCATGCTGTTACAAAACTAGCACTGAGTGATTTTGAATTTCAAAATAAACGCTTAGAGTTTATTAGTGCCTACTCAGGTGCTGAAGCGAAAGAGCTCATAAAAGAGCATCCAGATGCCGCTATTGTGCTACTTGACGTGGTAATGGAAACCGACGACGCTGGTTTGCAGGTTGCTAAGTTTATTCGTGAAGAAGCTAAAAATAATCATATTCGGATTATTTTAAGAACGGGCCAACCTGGCCAGGCACCTGAACGTCAAGTCATTATTAATTATGATATTAACGATTACAAATCGAAAACTGAGCTAACGGCTCAAAAATTATTTACTGTTATTATGTCGAGCCTACGCTCGTATCGGGATATTATTTCGATTGAGCAGTCACGCGAAGGGCTTGAGAAAATAATTATAGCGTCTCGTGATATTTTTTCTGCGCATTCAATAGAGCACTTTATTGAAGGCGTTATGCAGCAATTAACATCTTTATTGGGTATTGCTGATCAAGCTATGTATGCCACCACTTTAGTTGCACAAAACCCAGAACATGAAATAAATAAAAAGCTAATAGTTTGCTCTGGCACTGGTGATTTTGAAAAAAGTGAAGGTAAAGAGCTTGATGAGGTATTACAAGCTGAGCAGTTAAGTGCGTGTCATCAGGCGCTAAATGATAAAAGTATCATTTATAAAGATAATTACTTATTTGCGTACTGCAGTAGTGAGTACAATCATAACTCAATGCTGTTTATATCAGGTGTCCCAAAGGATTTAACGGATACTCAGCGTCATTTAATCAAAATATTTTCTCAAAATGTGCAACTTGCCTTTGAAAATGTGCAGCTTCAGTCTGAAATAGAAGCGACACAACAAGAGCTTGTTTATAGGTTAAGTGAAGCAGTAGAGCAGCGCTCAACCGAGACAGGTAATCATGTTAAACGTGTAGCACATATTTGTCATATTTTAGCTGAGGGCTATGGTTTATCTAAACATGATGCAGATTTAGTAAGGTTGGCGTCGCCTCTTCATGATGTAGGTAAAGTGGGCATTCCTGATGCGATTTTAAACAAACCAGCAAAGTTAGAACCTCAAGAATGGGAAGTGATGAAAACCCATACTGATAAAGGCTATACTATTTTAAAAGACTCTCCCCATGAAATTGTGAGTACAGGTGCAATTATTGCAAAAGAGCATCATGAAAAATGGGATGGGTCTGGTTACCCACAAGGTCTAAGTGGAAACGCAATTAACGTATTTGGCCGTATAGTCGCACTTGCTGATGTATACGATGCACTTCGCCATAAACGGTGTTATAAAGAGCCTTGGACATTACAAAATGTGGTTGATGAAATTAATGCTCAAAAAGGCACACATTTTGAACCAAAAATGGTTGAAGTATTTAACGAAAAGCTTGATGAGTTAGAGGCGGTTCTTAGCCGTTTTCCTGATTAGATTTTTATAAAACAGAAGTACAGGGGCATATGGATTATTTAGCAGTAAAGCACTCGCACATGGCAATTGCGATGTTAAGTGTAATATTATTTTATGTTCGCGCTTTTTCGCGGATGGGCAGTGGTAAATTAGCAAAAAATAAAGCGGTAATGATTGGTAGTCACAGTATAGATACTTTGTTATTAGTGTCTGCACTTACGCTTATATTTATGGCTAAAATTAATCCGTTTGAACAATATTGGCTATTAGAAAAAATAGTTTTAGTGGTTATATACATCGGTACTGGGGCTAAAAGCGCCCGACAAACTAAAATGGCGGCTAAAGTTGCTTACGTTTTAGTTAATACCGCTGTTATTTTAGCGATAGGTTATTTAGCGACGTCTAAATCAGCTTTTTTGCTTTAAGTAATACCTGACTATTTGAGCTTTATAGTTGTTTTGTAAAGCTCAAATACAACTCCCTCTCAGAAAATATTCAAATACACCTCTATATTGGTATATAGCTTTAAAGTTAGGTAAACTACGCCTTCGTTTTCTAAAATGTTGCAGTATTAATGACTACCCTCGGGTTTGACGAACACGATGAATCTTATCTTGATGATGCTTACGATGAATTTACACCTCCAGCGATTTACCGCTGTATTAAAGCAGAGTCAAAGTGGGACCCTCAGATAGATTTAACACCATGTTATGAAACTTTAACTGACTTTGAACAGCAAATTTCAGCGCTGTGTTTAAAAGTGAGTGATGAGCACGATCGCCTCGAAAAATTATTAGATATGTTTTACAGTGATTGGCTATTTAGTGCATCAGGTTTAAAAGTGCCTGAATATAAATTAAATACATTAAGCTATACGCTTTCTATGCGCAGTGGTTCACCTACAACACTGGCAATTATACTTTGTCATTTTTTACAACAAGCTAACTGTGACGCGAACCTTAGTCTTACCCAAGGTGATGTTGGCGTACATGTGGCGATTAGTGACGAAGAAGGCTACATAATAGAGCCAAGCAGTGGACAACAAAGTTGGTATATTATCCCTGAAAACGCAGATGAAGATGATGGTCAAGAGCAAGAGCCACTAGAACTGATTTTTGATGACGAAGTATATAAGTTATTTTTAGCTCAGCAAAAATGGTCTTTCATTAGCGAAAATAAATTTGGTCATGCTTTAACCTGTGTAGAGATGCTAATGGAGTTAATAGGCGACGACCCGTATGAGAGACGCGACAGAGGTTACTTATTAAATCAGCTCGGTTGCCCTAAAATGGCACGTGATGATTTACAGTTTTTTGTAGATGAGTGTCCGGACGATCCTGCAATAGAGATTATTCAACACCAAATAGAAGAACTAGAAGATAATAATAAAACGCACCATTAAGAATAGGAATAATTATGGTTGAAACTCAAAGCGCATTAATTACAAATGATGCCGTTGTGCTTGGTTTGCTTGCTATTATTTTGGGGTTTATTTTTAAAACCTCAAACAGTGAGCGTCCAGCTTTAAAACGATTTTATAAATACGTACCTGCTTTATTACTGTGTTACTTTTTACCATCGTTATTAAATACCTTTGGTATTGTAGATGGTAATAAATCTAATGTTTATTATGTGGCTTCGCGCTACTTACTACCTGCCTGTTTGATACTACTTACCATTAGTATTGATTTAAAAGCGATTATTAACTTAGGCCCTAAAGCACTTATTATGTTTTTAGTGGGTACTTTAGGCATTGTTATTGGTGGGCCATTAGCTATTTTAGTAGTGAGCGCATTTGACCCAAGTATTGTTGGTGGGCATGGCCCAGATGCCGTATGGCGCGGTATGACAACTGTTGCAGGTAGCTGGATTGGCGGCGGTGCTAACCAAGCATCAATGAAAGAAATGTTTGAAGTTGGTGGTGATATATTCTCAGTAATGATTACAGTCGATGTAATTGTCGCTAATATTTGGATGGCTGTTTTATTGTTAATGGCAGCAAATCATAAGAAAATTGATGCAGCGACGGGTGCTGATACAAGCGCAATTGAAGATTTGAAAAAGCGTGTGGAAGAATATCACGCAGAACATGCACGCATCCCAACTCTTAATGATTACATGACGCTGATTGCAATTGCATTTGGTATAACTGGCTTAGCACACTTTTGCGCTGACTTTTTGGGGCCGTACTTTGGCACTACTTATGAATGGGCAAAAGAATACAGCTTAAACAGTAAATTCTTTTGGCTAATTGTTATATCAACAACGATTGGTATAGGCTTATCGTTTACTAAAGTGAGGCAAATAGAAGCGTTTGGCGCTTCAAAAGTAGCTTCTAGCTTTTTATATATTTTGGTTGCATCGATTGGTTTACACATGAATGTAACCGCTATTTTCAATAACCCCGGGCTATTTTTAGTGGGCGCAATTTGGATGTTAGTGCATGCAAGCATTATGTTAATTGTGGCTAAACTGATTAAAGCACCGTTATTTTATATGGCTGTGGGTTCTCAGGCTAATGTGGGCGGTGCAGCGTCTGCACCTGTTGTAGCATCAGCGTTTCATCCGTCATTAGCGCCTGTTGGTGTTCTGTTAGCTGTACTGGGCTATGGTGTGGGTACGTATATGGCTTATATTTGTGGATTAATGATGCAAGCAGTTGCACCGTAAGGAATTTGAATGAAAGACCAAATTATTAAAATTAATGAAATTGAACTTGCAAACAACAAACCGTTTGTGTTGTTTGGTGGTATTAACGTATTAGAATCTCGTGATTTAGCTATGCGTGTTGCAGAGCATTACGTAGAAGTTACGACGAAACTAAATATTCCTTATGTATTTAAGGCCTCATTTGATAAAGCTAATCGCTCTTCAATCAATTCGTATCGTGGTCCAGGTATGGAAGAAGGTTTAAAAATATTCGAAGAAATTAAAAACACGTTTAAAATTCCACTAATTACTGACGTACATGAACCGCATCAAGCTGCACCTGTTGCAGAAGTTGTTGATGTAATTCAGTTACCTGCTTTTTTAGCGCGTCAAACCGATTTAGTTGTGGCGATGGCTAAAACAGGTGCAATTATTAATGTGAAAAAACCACAGTTTTTAGCGCCACATGAAATGCGTCATATCATTACTAAATTTAATGAAGCTGGTAATAACAACGTAGCTCTTTGTGAGCGTGGTTCTAGCTTTGGTTACAACAACCTTGTGGTTGATATGCTGGGTATGGATGACATGAAGGCAATGGCACCTGTTATTTTTGATGCAACACATGCGCTACAACGCCCTGGTGGACGAGCTGACTCTGCTGATGGTCGTCGTGCACAAGCTGCAGAGCTTGCGCGCAGCGGTATGGCATTGGGTATTGCTGGTTTATTTATCGAAGCGCATCCAAATCCTAACGAAGCTAAATGTGATGGCCCATGTGCGTTAGCGCTTAGCAAGTTAGAAGGGTACTTAACGCAAATGAAAGCGGTTGATGATTTAATTAAAAGTTTTGCCCCACTTGATACAAGTGCAAGCGATTTATAATTAAGCATGATGTTTATTAAAAAGCGACTCAGGTCGCTTTTTTTATGCCTTTAATATACACAAACTTATATGATGTATATAATCTCACGCATAAGAAAAACTAATTCTAAGCTTGGTTATTATGTCAAGACGGGTACCTCCATTAAACGCATTAAAAGCCTTTGAAGCGGCTGCACGCCATTTAAGTTTTACAAAAGCTGCTGAAGAGCTTTATGTAACGCAGGCGGCAGTAAGTCACCAAATAAAAACACTTGAAGAGCATTTAGGTTTGAAGCTGTTTTTACGTAAAAACCGCTCTTTATTGTTAACTGAAGAAGGCCAAGGCTATTTTTTAGATATTAAAGAGATTTTTACTCAGCTTATTGATGCAACTGAAAAGCTATTAGCTCGTGGCGCTAAGGGCTCACTAACGGTAAGCCTAACCCCTAGTTTTGCTATTCAGTGGTTAGTGCCTCGTTTGAGTTTGTTTAATGAGTTACATCCAGAGATAGATGTGCGAATAAAAGCACAAGACCAAGATGAAAACTCACTGACTGATGACGTAGATATTGCTATTTATTACGGAAGGGGTCATTGGAATGGCGTGCAAGCGTACAAGCTTCATACCGAATATTTAGTACCACTTTGTAGTCCTATGTTATTAAGCGGGTTAAAGCCGCTTGATCAACCTAGTGATTTAGCGCATCACACACTATTACACGACACTACACGTAAAAACTGGAAAACGTGGATGAAAACCGCAGGCGTGCGTAACATCCAGGTAAATCAAGGGCCTATATTTAGCCACTCCTCTATGGTGTTACAAGCAGCTGTACATGGACAAGGTGTGGCAATTGGCAATAGTGTATTAGCTAAACCCGACATAGACGCAGGGCGTTTGGTAATTCCGTTTAATCATAGCCTAGAGAGTAAAAATGCGTATTACTTAGTGCTTCGTGAGTCGCAAACAGAGCTTGGTAAAATAGTTTCGTTTAAAGAGTGGATGCTGAGCTTAGTAGAGCATGAGCAAGAACATGAGTATTAATAATGATTGAATGGTTTAAAAGCACGGAGCAACCTGCAATAGCACAGTTTATATTTGCACATGGCGCAGGTGCTGGTAGCGATTCTGACTTTATGCAGCACATGGCAAAATTAATAAGCGAGCAGGGGGTTGATGTTGGTTTATTTGATTTTGAATATATGCAAATCGCTAAACAAACTAATAAACGCAGGCCTCCTGAGCGAGCACCAAAGTTACTTATTTATTATGAACGAGTGCTAACGAATGCGCAGCCAGATTTACCGTTGTTTATAGGCGGTAAATCGATGGGCGGTCGCATGGCATCAATGCTTGCATGTAGTACAGAGCAAAGCCTTTCAGGTGTTATAGCATTTGGTTATCCATTTCATCCGCCGGGTAAGCCAGAAAAATTGCGCACCGATCATTTTGCTAATATTGTTTGCCCTTTTTTAGTATTACAGGGCGAGCGAGATACATTTGGTACACGTGAAGAACTTCTTACTATGAAAATGCCAAAGCAGCCTTTGTTTACTTGGCTGAGTGATGGCGATCACTCATTAAAACCACGTAAAAAAAGTGGCGTAACTGAACTGCAAAATAGAGAAACAGCAGCGTTAAGTGCCGTTGAATTTATTAAGCAACAAATTGAGATACGTTAAGACTCGAGCAGGGGGTTAGATGATTAAATTATTTTTAATGACCGGTAGTATTTTTTGTATGCTTTCGGTGATGTTAGGTGCATTTGCTGCCCATGGTTTAAAAAGCCGCTTATCGGAGTATTCATTAGGCGTTTTTAAAACGGCTGCTGAATATCAAATGGTGCATGGGCTTGCACTTATTGCGGTGGCTATTTTAATTAAATGGGGCATAAACCTGAGTTGGGCTGGTGGCTTTTTTATAATGGGCACACTACTTTTTAGTGGTAGTTTATATTTACTCGCTCTAACAGGAATGAAGTGGCTTGGGCCTATAACACCGCTTGGTGGGTTGTGCTTTATTATTGGTTGGATTGTTATTTTAGTGCAAGTTGCACGATTTAAGTTTTAAAGAGTTTAAGGGTTAATATGTCTAGTGTTGTGATTTTTTGTCGTAGTGGTTTTGAAAACGATGCCGCTGCTGAAATAACGTTTCATGCTGCAGAGCAAGGTTTTGCAGGGTATGTAAAAGCAAAACCAAATACAGGTTATGTTGTTTACGAATGTTTTGAAGCGCATCACAGCGACGAAATAATCAAAAAAGTTGATTTTAAAAACATGGTGTTTGCACGTCAATGGTTTGCTGGCACATTACTTGAAAACATGCCAGTAGAGGACCGTGTGAGCGCAGTAGTTGAAGCTGCTAAAGATTTTACATTATGCTCAGAACTGCGCGTTGAAACGCCAGACACAAACGAAGGTAAAGAGCTTTTAACGTTCTGTAAAAAAATCTCAACACCGCTTAAAAAAGCCCTCGAAAAACAAAATACTGTACTACGTGAGCCAAAAGCAAATCGCCCAGTAATGCATGTCATGTTTTTAACAAACAATACGGCTTATGTTGGTTACTCGTATAGCTTTAATAATTCTCCATTTTTCATGGGTATTTTGCGCCTTCGTATGCCAAGCGATGCACCGAGTCGCTCAACGTTAAAACTCGATGAAGCATTTAACGTATTTATACCTGAGCAACAACGCGAGTCACGCGTAGCTGCCGGTATGCGCAGTGTTGATTTAGGTGCATGCCCTGGTGGTTGGACTTATCAGCTTGTACGCCGTGGTATGTTTGTAAGTGCGATTGATAACGGCCCAATGAATGACGATTTAATGCAAACTGGGCAAGTTAAACATTTTAGAGCCGACGGTTTTAAATATCGCCCAGAAAAAAGAAATATTACTTGGTTAGTGTGCGATATGGTGGAAAAACCGACCAAAGTGACTACGCTAATGATTGACTGGGCAGTAAATGCATACGCAAAAGAGTTTATATTTAACTTAAAGCTGCCTATGAAAAAACGCTTTGATAGTGTTTATGAATGTCTTTCGATGATCAGAAAAGAGCTTGAGAAACAAGGTATCAATTACGAGTTGCAAGCTAAACATCTATATCATGATCGTGAGGAAATAACCGTTCATTTAAACGTTACTAAGGTGCCACAAAATTTGTATAGTTAATATGTAGAGGCTAAAAGTGGTAAAAAACAATATTAATAAATGGCTAAGTTTACTTTTTTTATCACTTTTAATCACAGGCTGTGGCGGGGGAGGCGAAAGTAGTGATACAACTACGGCCCCTGGTAACGCTGCGCCCAGTGTTACGCTTTCGGTTAGCAGTAACGTTATTACTTCTAATCAATCATTTACTATTACAGCGCTTGCAAGTGATAGCGACGGACAAATTGCCAGCTATCAATGGCAACAACTTAGCGGGCCTGAGTTTACGTTTACCTCTAACGGTAACACGCTTACAGCCACTGCACCTAGTGTAACAACCGATACGACCTTTAGCTTTTCGGTTACAGTTACTGACAACTCAGGTGCTACTGCACAACAAGTTTTTTCAGGCACTATCACCTCTCAAAATAATGCTCCTACAGTTAATATAACAGGCCCAAGTAGTGCACTTGCCAGCACACAAGTTAGTTTAGTTGCTAACGCTCAAGATACAGATGGCACTATAAGTAATATTAATTGGATTCAGTCTGCTGGGGACAATGTTGAGTTTTCACAAACTGATGGAGTCCTTAGTTTTACCGCCCCTAATGTATCTGAAAATACAACACTAGGTTTTAGCGTAACCGTAACTGACAATGCAGGTAAAAGCGCTCAAGCGAGTAAAACGGTTTTAATTAATCAAGTAAATAGCGCGCCAACAGTCATTGTTACAGGCCCTGAAGAAGCTGAAAAAGATGACAGCGTAACCCTAGTTGCAGATGCACAAGACAGCGATGGTAGTATTAATAGCATAACTTGGCAGCAAATAAGTGGTCCTGTAGTTGAACTTACTCAAAGACAAACAAGCATTAGCTTTAATGCGCCCACTGTTGCACAAAATACCAATGTTACATTTGTGGTTACTGTAACCGATGACGATAATGCTACAAATAGCGCTCAAAAAACAGTTGTAGTATTAGCACCAAACAATCCACCAACTGCAGATGATGTAAGTATTAGCGTGCAATATAATCAAGCCACAGAATTTAGTTTAATAGTTAGCGATGCTGATAACGATACCGTTCAGATTGATTTTGGTGATGATTTAAATGGTGCACAAATTAGTGTTATTGATGCACAAGCCTTACTTTTTAGCTACACACCTCCTGCAAACAGTATCACTTCACAAAGCTATACGTTAACTGCGTCTGATTCAAAAGACACAACCGAATTTACCCTGAATATTACTGTGGTTGATTCAACGCCCGCTACAATTAGTAATGTAACACCCCAAAGTAATAATGACCCAGTTCTTGTAGATAGCCCTGTTAGTATTACATTTTCAGATATTATGCTAACGAGCACTTTAGCAGTTAATTCTAGTAGTGGTGCTTGTACAGGAAGTGTACAAGTGTCAGCAGATGATTTTACTACTTGCTTGGCCTTAAATATTGAAAGTTTGTCGGGTACTACTAGTGACACAAGTACTTATTTTCATACTGTAAATATAAGCGCAAGCTTTAATGAAGATACCCAATATATTGTCCGTGTTACAGCTGATTTAACTAATTTTGATGATACGGCCATTGAAACGCAAACAGCTACTTCTTTTACTACCTCTAGCCAAGATATAAAAATAACTGAAGTTTCTTCTGTGCAATTTAGTAACGACCTACCTTGGATTGAAATCTATAACGGCACAGGGGCTGCTGTAAACTTACAGAGTTATTCGCTTAAAACCCGCAGTATTAATATGATTAATAGCTCGACTAGTGCAGAGACAACTTTTTCACTGCCCAATAAAGAGCTTGAAAATGGTGAGTACCTTATTTTACAAAGTAAGTTTGGGGATGATTTTTTAGTCAATGCGTCAGTTAACAACCCTAAAATAGCGCTTGTAGGTAATGCTAGTGATGAAATTAGACCTTATTGGTACATAAACGGTTTTGTAGAATTACTTAATAGTGCAGGTACACAAACAATCGACTTTGTAAAATTTGGTAACTCAGTACAAGAACCAGTAACGCCATCACAATGGCAAGGTGGTAACGCAGAGCAAATCATCTCCGAGCAAGGAGGCAGCTTAAAGCGCGAGCTTAATGCAACAGACACTAATCAAAGTACTGATTGGAATTATTCTGTGTTTAACACACCCGCTGGGCCAAACAATATAAATTGCACAATAGATGATGATGAGGATGGTATTCCTGATTGCGCTGAGCAACAGGGTACAACATTCGCGGGTTTACCACTTTATGAGTGGGGGGCGCGTACCTCACAAAAAGATATATTTATTGAAGTTGATTATATGGACAGCAGTGATGTAGGTATTACTCCACATCGAACAGCACTTGAAAAAGTAGCCACTGTTTTTGCAGAAAAAGGCTATACAGTCCACTTTGACGTAGGTGATTTGTTTGATCAAAATACAAATACAGCACCGCAAAACTTTGATTTAGGTGGCGGAAATCTTGTCCCTTTTAATAGCTATACCCCGTTTGAATACGATTTAAGTAGCCCTAATTTATTTGCTTATAAAATGGAATATAGCGATATAACTCGCAGGCCCATTTTCCATTATTTATTAATGGCAAGTAGTGGTAACGAAGACGGTAGTATTAGTGGTTCGGGTATTGCTGAGATAAGCGGTAATGATTTAATGGTAACTATGGGGGGCTGGGGTTTAACGCTTGATACGCAAGTAGCAACCAATGTAACTTATAATTATCAAGCATCAACAATATTTCATGAGTTAGGTCATAACTTAGGTTTATACCATGGCGGTGATGAAGAAGTTAATTTTAAGCCTAATCATTTAAGCTCTATGAACTATTTATATCAATTAGCGGGTTTATCAACAATAGGTAATAACGAAGGCGACCGCTACTATGAGCGTTTTTACCCAGGCAATGCTAGTTGCGATATTGCACCAAATACTAATAGTCATTTAGGCTCTACGGATGATTTTATTATTGATTATTCAAATGGTAGTTCAGCAGATTTAAATGAAAGCACCATACTTGAAGTACAGGGGTTAAATAGAAATAGCTCACTACCAGTTGATTTTAATTGTAATGCAATTAACACCGAAAGCTTAACCAGCTTTGATACTAACCAAGATAATACAATATCAATACTGAGTGATGTAGATGAGTGGAGCATGCTTAATTTACAGTTTTATATGCAAAGTGCAGGTAATCGATTTGGTGTGCCAAATACAAATAACAGTAAGGTGCATAATTTACAAAGCTCGCCTGCTAATATTGAAACGCTGCCCAGTTATATAAAAGAAGCACAGCCAAGTAGTGCAATTATTGCTGAGTTAAAAGCAATTAAAGAGCAATAGTATGAAGCCAATGCTAAGCACTAAGTTTATTATCTTGAGTAGTTTTTTTAGCTTACTAATAGCGTGTAGCGATACTAACAATGCACGTGAGTGGTTACTAAAAAATGATAATTTGTATTATAAAAATACAGCTGTTGACTGGCGAATTGAATCAGTAAAGGACTGTAATACATGCGTTATAAGCCAAGATGTTGTTTATCAGCCTGAAGGTATTAGTCGTTATAATACGTTAATGCAGAGTCACAATTGGGTCGCTGTACATGAACTAAGTAAAATCAATGTCATTCGTTTAAAGATGCCAGACCAAACACCTTATTTATACGTAGAGCGTGTAAAAGGTCAAATACTAAAGCTGTTTGATCAGCAGCAAAACTTCCGTATAAAAATTGGTGAAGTTACAAGCGTTAATATTAATAATCAGCGCTTTAGTATTTTGATTAAAATATTTGAAGAAGTAGATAAACAAAGCGATGCATTACCAAGGCGTGCATCGCTTGAGTTTATTGCTTTAAAAATAGATTAAAAAAAGCACCTTAGGTGCTTTTTAATCTAGGGTGCGGTGTCCTTCAGATATTGAAAAGTCAGCAACCTTTTAATTAACTGCGATATTTTGGACGATAGTTATCTACCCATAAACGTGTTGCGCCGCACACTGCGACTGGCATAACTATTAAGTTTATAAAAGGGATAGCAGTTAACAACATAACAGCAAAACCAAATCCGTATGATAAACCTTGCTTAGATTTTAAATCGTCTTTCATTTGCTTAAAGTCAATTTTATGGTTATCAAACGCATAGTCTTCGTATTGAACTGCGTACATCCAACAAGTAAATAACACCCATAGTATTTGACCAATGACCGGTAAAACCCATAACAAAATAAAAAAGCCAAT
This sequence comes from Pseudoalteromonas sp. NZS100, assembly GCF_015864815.1. Taxonomy (NCBI): domain Bacteria; kingdom Pseudomonadati; phylum Pseudomonadota; class Gammaproteobacteria; order Alteromonadales; family Pseudoalteromonadaceae; genus Pseudoalteromonas; species Pseudoalteromonas sp. NZS100. The sequence goes on along the minus strand of NZ_JADYWM010000012.1, from coordinate 116,994 downwards.
TGCGCGAGGAAGGTAGTAGCATAGTTTTGTCCACTCACGGGCAAGCATGCGAGGTATATCTTTAACTAGTTCGGCAAAGCCGTCATCGTTAATTTTTTGACCTGTTAGGTAAAGCTCAACTTTTTCACTCAAAAGCGCATTGAAAGGGGCTGCAATAAAATTAGTGATAACTGTAAAGAGCATACTATAGCTAAACAGAACAACTAATACTGCAATAGGCCACATTAGCCACTCTAACCAGCTTAACCACTCGGGGAGCATGTTGTTAATGTAGCTAAAACTATCACTTAACCAGCCAAATAAAAAAAACAGCGAGCTACCAAATAGCAAAATATTAATTAATAACGGAATAAGGACAAAACGCTTTAGCCCTTTTTGGCTAATTAATTTAAACCCCGAAAAAAAGTATTCCATACCTTGTGTGATCTGCACTGTAACCTCAAAAAATATTTACCATTACTTATAGTATAAATAGCTTAATAATTTTGAACAGTACTTTTAAGTAACAAAGTGTTAGCTTTAATATTGTGATTTTGTTTATATAGTAACAATAGGTGTTCAGTAATACGCAACTATGATTATTTAAGACAGGCCCGATTATTTTTACCAATAAAATAAAAAACTTACTAATCATGACTATAATGAACTTTACTGCGTAAGAAAAAAGCGCTTACTTAAAGCTTTTGTTGTTTCAATGTGTATAAATAATACGGGTAAAGGAAAATGGGTACGGATAGGTTAAAAAAGTTATTATCTCACCAGCAAGGCATTTTATCCAAAATTGCATTAGGGGTACCTTTAAGTGAGGTGCTTACTGAAATTTGTTTATCAATCGAGCAGATTATTGATGATGAATCCGCTAGGTGTTCCATCTTATCAGCTAAAGGCCAACAGCTTTTTCATTGCGCAGCCCCTAATATTCACCCAGAGTACTGTAGTTTACTGAATGGAGTCTTTATAGGGCCAAAAGTGGGCTCATGTGGTACTGCAGCATTTTCGAAATCGCGCACAATTGTAGAAAATATCGAAACTTCACCGCTGTGGGAGGACTTTAAAGATTTAGCGCTAAAGTTTGATCTTAAGTCATGTTGGTCAACGCCTATTTTTTCAACTCAAGCCGATTTATTAGGCACCTTTGCTATCTATCACGGCACCCCTAAATCACCATCAAAGCAAGATTTAGAGTTAATTGATTTTTTTGTACACTTTTCTAGTATCGCTCTTGAAAAAAGTAACGAGTTTGATAAAGCAAAACAGCTTGTAGTGAATTTACAGCAAAGTAACGAAAAGTTTAAAGCTTTCACTAAGGTAATGCCCGATCTGATCCTTATTTTAAGTGAAGAAGGAATTTATACCGATGTGTATGGTACCTCTAATGAGTTACTGCTTGATTCAAGCAAGGACCTTATTGGTGAAAATGTTAAAGACCTACTTCCTCCAAAAGATGCACAAATGATAATGGACGTCATTAAAAAAACACTCTCGACCAACGAGACGCAAATTTTTGAATATGAATTAGATGTACCCAAAGGGAGTATAGTTTTTGAAGGCCGGGCAGCTGCATTAGATCATTATCATCCCAATAGTCCTACAAAAAGGCACGTAGTATGGATGGCCAGAGATATTTCAATAAAGAAAAAGGCCGAACAAGAAGTACATAAGCTCGCCTTTTACGACCCATTAACTAATCTTCCAAATAGAAGAATGCTTAGCGACAAATTAAGCACGTGTGTAGAGAGTATTAAACGTAATAAAAATATAGGGGCGTTATTATTTTTAGACCTAGATAATTTTAAGCGTATTAATGACTCACTTGGGCACAGTGCGGGTGATGAAGTACTTGTGGAATTATCAAAAAGGTTAAGCGCAATAATAAAAGGCTCAGATACATTGGCCAGAGCGGGTGGTGATGAATTTATTATTTTACTCAAACACATAGGGCAAGATACAAAGCAAGCAACCATAGAATGCAAAGCTCTTGCCAAAGAGATTCAAAGAGCTTTTCATGATAAATTTGAAGTGGGCAACCTTGCATTTCAAGTAAGTTGTAGCATAGGTATCTGCCTAATTGATAGCGTAAACGCACAGGCAGACAATATATTAAAATTTGCAGACACGGCTATGTATCGTTCTAAAAATAAAGGGGGTAATAGCAGTAGTTTTTACGATCCTGCCTTGCAAACACTACTTGAAAAGCAAGCCGAGCTAGAAACCGATATAGTCAGGGCGATTGCATCTGATGAGTTTTGTGCTTACTTTCAGCCACAGGTAAATATGCATGGTGATGTTATTGGTGCTGAAGCACTCATTAGATGGAACCATCCTCAAAAAGGCTTAATAGCAGCAAACGAATTTATACCTATTGCAGAGCAATATGGGCTTATACAAAAGCTACAAAATATTGTTTTACATGATATATGTATTTTAATTAACGAGCTTAAAGCAGATAACATAATTGACGACTCGTTTAGTGTTTCAATTAATATTAGTCAAAGCCAATTTAACTCATCAAATTTAAAAGGAGAGCTGTTTAGCACTATCAATAAATTTGATGTTCGAGCACAACAAATTAAGTTAGAAATAACCGAGTCAATGCTCTCAAGCGATGTAGATTATACAATTATGCAAATGAAAGAACTCATTGCTGCAGGCTTTATATTTTCGATTGATGATTTTGGAACCGGGTACTCCTGTTTAGCTTACTTAAGTACGTTTCCTGTTAAAGAATTAAAAATAGATAAAAGCTTTATTGATAAAATTTTAGATAACACGGTTGGTTTTAATATTGCGCAAACAATTATCAGCTTAGGAAAAAGCCTAAACTTAGAGGTAGTTGCAGAGGGCGTAGAAACAACAGAACAATATGACTTACTTAAAAAAATGAATATTGACACCATGCAAGGCTATTTAATTGCAAAGCCGATGGATAAAAAATGCTATTCAAAATGGCATAGCGCTAATACCAATGTGCGATAATACTTGAAGTTTACTATCTATTAATTAGTGATAATCTAGCAAGATTACGCATGTGGTAAGCCACTTTTGCTCTTTTAGCTTGTGAAATGTCATGACCTATATGCTAAATAAGGAGTAAAGATTTTTTAGTTAAACAGTGCTAAGCTATGTCCGCTTAAATATATTATTTAAAGCTTAATAAACTTATAACAATGAATGGAAGCTTTATGCAGTTAGTCGATTTGAACCCGAATGATCCCGACGTGGTAAATGTATTTGATGATATAGACCGACTTATAAACTCTTTATATCCTGTGGCTACCGCACAGTCTCTGGAGTTAAACGAATTAACCTTACCTAATGTGTATGCTATTGGTTTAAAAACTGAAGAAGGTATTATTGCCTGCGGTGCGATAGTAGAGAAATTTGATACTCAGCCTTATGGCGAAATAAGACGTTTATATGTAAAACCAAGTCATCGTGGTAAAGGGCTATCAAGACGTATTATGCAGATTTTATTGCATCAAGCTGGCGAAAAACAAATCCCGTTAATACGCTTAGAAACAGGCCCAAAACAAATAAAATCAATCAATTTATATGAAAATTTAGGCTTTAAACGCTGTAGCAGTTTTGGCTCATATGTAGATAATCCACAAAGTGTTTTTATGGAATTAGGGCTTAGTAAATAAATTCATTAACGCTGCGACATGTTAAAGCTTAATATGTCGTAAATATCTGCCCTCATTATTATCTTGTAATAAAAGTCATACTCAAACTAGTAACTATAAAAGCAGCTTTTATAGTGATGCAAAAATACTTCATTGTTTTTAACACCTGTCTTCGTATAAAATCTGCCTCGATAATTAGTGACTAACTTACAAAGCGAGAATTTTTATCTTTTCTAAAAGTAGCAATAAACAAATGAGCGAAATAACAGTAGTAACCCACAATGGTAATTTTCATGCAGATGACGTTTTTAGTATTGCGGTACTTAAACATGTTTTGCCAACGTTTAAATTGGTACGCACACGCGATAAAGCGCTTATAGAAAGTGCCGACTACGTAATAGATGTAGGTGGGGAATACGATCCTGAAACTAATCGCTTTGATCATCATCAACGTGGTGGTGCAGGCGAGCGAGAAAATGGCATTCCTTTTTCATCATTTGGTTTAGTGTGGAAAAAATACGGCTTAGCACTGTGTGATGATAACCAGGCCGTTGCTGATAGAGTGGATTCAGGCTTAGTTTCAACTATTGACGCCATTGATTGTGGTCATGTTGAAGGTGTATCAAAAGGGATAAGCTTGAGCCAAACAATTTCAATGTTTAACCCTACATGGGAAGAAGAAAGTAACTTTGATACCTGTTTTGATGAAGCCGTTGAATTTGCAGCACGTATGCTCATTCGTTTTATCGCCTCAGCTCACGGTAGTGTTAATGCAAAAGAGATTGTCGCCAAAGCAATTGAAAATGCAGACGATGCCAGAGTAATAGTGCTTGAAAAGTACACACCGTGGAAAAAAACAGTGCATATTTTATCAAGTGAGGCGCTATACATGGTTTACCCATCGCATTCTGGGCAATGGATATTACAAACAGTACCCGTTGAGCCTGGCTCGTTTGAAGATAGAAAACCGCTTCCTAAAGCATGGTCTGGTTTATCTGATCAAGCGTTCGTAGATGAAACAGGTATTGCCGATGCCGTGTTCTGTCACAACGGTTTATTTATAGCGGGTACCAAGTCGTTTGAAAGCACAATGAAACTTGCCACTATGGCGCTTAGCGAATAACAACGCACTAAGCATAACAATTTATATAGATTGTTATGCTTGTTATTTTTGCGCGGAGCATTATGTTTGAATTAAAAACAATCGCACTTTTTATTATTACAGCCTTAGCTGAAATAGTGGGGTGCTATTTGCCCTACCTTTGGCTAAAACAAGATAAAAGCATTTTACTTTTAATTCCTGCAGCTTTAAGTTTGGCACTATTTGCATGGTTGCTATCTTTACACCCTACTGCTGCCGGACGTGTATATGCAGCTTATGGCGGCGTATATATTTGCGTTGCGCTATTATGGTTATGGGTTGTAGATGGCGTAAAGCTTACTATGTGGGATATTATCGGTGGTCTAGTTGCACTGCTAGGTATGGCAATAATTATGTTCGCCCCAAAAAGTGCATAGCTAGCTTATACTCAATTAATCGAATTCGCCTATACACTACTGCAGTTTCCCACTTTCAATACCACAGGCAATACCTAACGCTACATATTCGCCATAAGCTGGTGGATGTTATGCTGCGCGTTTTTGACGTGCAGTTTTTATTCACTTTTCAGAATACATAGGTAATACTTGGCCACAACACGCAGCCTCAACTGTGAGTAATTGAGGTGTTGAGAACGCCTTGCTCTAATCCATCACAAGTAAATTTTATAAACAAAGTAACTCAAGATGAATTTTATTGAATGAGCTAACTCATTTATTGCTAATAAAATTTATAATGAGTCATTTAAAAACAGCCATTTTTTATAACTTTTCTTATCTTTAAAAATCATCAAAGTCCTGTTTTATATATGCTAGCGGGCAATAGTTGTTTGGTTATTTTTTTAACATCAAAAATCACTCGTTACGAGTAAAAATACTTGTTGGACTTGAATCTCTATTTTTCTTTTAATGCGCGGCACTAGCCGAGTCGGCATTAATTAAATAAAAGAGAAAGATAAATGAAAGAAACAACATCACTAGAACAAGCTCGTACGAGCTACAATGTTCGTCATTGGAGCCAAGGTTTTTTTGGTATTAATGATCAAGGTGATGTGTATGTTGCGCCCAAGGCTCATGCCCCAGAGCAAACCATTGCATTAACTGATATCGCAAAGCAATTACAAGATAAAGGTTTAAGCTTACCTGCTTTAGTTCGTTTTCCGCAAATTTTACACCATCGTGTACACAGCTTATGCGGCGCATTTAATACTGCGATTGAAAACTATGGTTACCCTAAAGACTACCTATTAGTTTACCCGATAAAAGTAAACCAACAACGTGAAGTGGTTGAAGAAATAGTAGCAAGCCAAGCACAAGTAGAAAAAAAGCAACTTGGTTTAGAAGCCGGCAGCAAGCCTGAATTACTAACGGTACTAGCACTGGCTGAAAAAACCAGCGCCGTTATTGTATGTAACGGCTACAAAGATAAAGAGTACGTACGTTTAGCACTTATTGGCGAAAAGCTAGGTCATAAAGTGTATATCGTACTTGAAAAGCTTTCTGAGCTAGACATGGTGCTTAGCCAAGCTAAAGAGCTTAACGTAAAACCACGCATTGGTATTCGTGTACGTTTAGCGTCGCAAGGTAAAGGTAAGTGGCAAGCGAGTGGTGGCGAAAAATCAAAATTTGGTTTATCCGCATCGCAAGTTTTACATGTAGTTAATCGTTTAAAAGGCGCAAACCAGCTTGATTTATTGCAGCTTGTGCATTTTCACTTAGGGTCACAAATGGCGAACATTCGTGACGTACGTTTAGGTGTAAGCGAAGCTGCGCGTTTTTACTGTGAGCTACGTAAACTAGGCGCAGAAATTGATTGCCTTGATGTAGGTGGCGGTTTAGCTGTTGATTACGACGGCACGCGTAGCCAGTCACATAACTCTATGAATTACAGTTTAGCTGAATATGCGAATAACATTGTGTACACCATTGGTGATACATGTAAGCAATATGAGCAACCAATGCCGACTATTATTTCTGAGTCGGGTCGTGCGCTTACGGCGCATCATGCTGTGCTTATTTCTAATGTTATTGGTACTGAAAGTTACACGCCAGAAGAGTTAGTAGCGCCAGCGGCAGATGCACCTCTGTTATTAAAAAACATGTGGGCATCGTTTGTACAGTTAACTGATTTAACGGATGACCGTGCATTAATTGAGATTTATCACGACAGCCAAGGTGACTTAGCTGAAGCGCATAACCAATTTGCACTCGGGTTACTTGATTTATCGCAACGTGCATGGGCTGAACAAATTAATATCCGTATTTGTTATGAACTCAACAAGCACATGGATAATAAAAACCGTTTTCATCGTCCTATTATTGACGAGTTAAACGTACGTTTAGCCGATAAGTTTTTTGTAAACTTCTCGTTATTTCAATCGCTTCCAGATGCATGGGGCATTGATCAAGTGTTTCCGGTATTGCCATTAAGTGGCTTAACTGAAGCGCCAAAAAAACGTGCCGTATTACTTGATATAACCTGTGATTCAGACGGCGCACTTGAGCATTACGTAGATGGACAAGGTATTGAAAGCACACTACCAGTGCCAGAGTTTAGTGCTGATAAACCTTATTTAATGGGCTTTTTCTTGGTGGGTGCTTATCAAGAAATTTTAGGTGACATGCATAACTTGTTTGGCGATACGCACAGCGCAATTGTTAATATGGATGAGCAAGGCGTTGCAAGTATTACCGAGATAAACCAGGGTGACACTGTTGCCGATATGATGCGCTATGTACATTTAGATGTTGAAAGTTTTCAGCAATCATACGAGCAGTTAGTAAGCACTAAAATTGAAAAACACGAACAGCAAAGCGTTTTAGACGAGTTGCAAAGCGGCCTTGATGGCTACACTTATTTAGAAGAGTTATAAGCAATGTCAACTTTGTTTGGTCACGCAGATCACTCATTGTACTCAAATGGGATGACATTTTTACGTCGTCCTATGGTGCAAAACATTAATGCAATTGATGCAGACGTAGTGGTTTTAGGCTTACCATTTGATTTAGCGACCTCGGGCCGCCCTGGTGCGCGCTTAGGCCCTGATGCAATTCGTCGTGCATCGGTTCATTTAGCATGGGAAGACACTAAATACCCGTGGACTTTCCCGTTGTTTGAGCGCTTAAAAGTGGCAGATGCAGGGGACTTTACTTACCCTGTCGGGGATCCTGAGTATTTTACTGCGCAACTAGAAATGGCTGCTGATCAAATACTTCGCCAAGGTAAAACACTATTAGGTTTAGGGGGCGATCACTTTGTAACGCTTCCGCTATTACGTGCTCATGCAAAAATACATGGCAAAATGGCGTTAGTGCATTTTGATGCGCACACCGATACTTATAGCAATGGCTCGCGTTTTGATCACGGCACTATGTTTTATCATGCACCAATGGAAGGGCTGATTGATGTTGAGCACAGTATACAAATAGGTATTCGTACCGACTTTGATCAAAGTAAACATGAGTTTGCTGTGATTGATGCAATGCAAGCCAACGATTTACATGCAAATGAAATTGCAGCGCAAATACTTGAGCGAGTAGGTGACCTACCTGTTTACTTAACGTTTGATATAGATTGTTTAGACCCTGCGTTTGCGCCTGGTACAGGCACTCCTGTGTGTGGTGGTTTAACGTCAGATAAAGTACTTAAAGTACTGCGTGCGCTAAAAGGCATAAACATGGTAGGTATGGATGTGGTAGAAGTATCACCTTCGTACGACCAAAGTGAGCTTACCGCTATTGCCGCAGCAACCATTGCGAGCGAATTACTGCATTTGTGGACGCATAAAAATAAGTACTAATTATATAACTTAAGTACTACAAAAAAGGGTATGCGCTTGCATACCCTTTTTTTATTTAGAGGTATCGATTATTCAACTGCTTAATTTCTTTTAACCAAATAACGCTTAGCCCAATAAGAGGCAGGTTAGTAGTTACAGGGTTAAATGCTTCAATAAGCAATTGTGGCTGCATTACAACTACAGCAAGTAAAAGCCCCATAAGCGCCAATATATTTAAAGCTACCAAATGCTTATGTTTATAAAACACAAATAAACACAAGCCAAATATAATTTCGCCAACACCCGCCGAACGTGTAATTAAGTCAGACACTTCGGCTGAAAAACCAGCACTGCCAGTCATTAATTTTTCAAGCGGTGCAATATGATAAAGCTTTGGAAAAAAGCCGTGGTATATCCAACTTAAACTCACTATGTAGCGAGCAAGTTGAATATAACCGCGATTATTTCCTAGCATTGTCAATACGCTCTTGTGCACTTGGGTGGCTAGATAAGTACTCTAATAAGTTATTTACTTTTTCGAGGTGCTCGTTTTCGCTGGTATGGCTTTCTTGTAGGGCCTCTATTGCATCAGCAAAGTCATTACTCGAATACCCAAGCGATTCTAATTGGGTGAGTGCAAAGCTATCGGCCTCACGCTCCATGTCACGTGAAAACCCTTGCTGAGCAAACGATGCACCCGTACCTAACGCTACTTCGGCAACCCCCTCTAAATCACCAAATACAACCGCTAACACAATAGTACTTGCGGCAGATTGTGCTGTAATGCGTACGCTATGCTGGTGGACTACATGGCCCATTTCGTGTAGCAATACCGCTTTTAGTGCATTGGGTTTATCGGCAAGTAAATTTGCTAAATCATCGGTGACCACGATACGGCCATGGGGTAGTGCAAACGCGTTAGCACCAAAGCTGTCTGATTTATAAAACGATAATCTATAAACCGATTGATCAAGCGATAACGCATTAAGCATATTTGTAAAATGTGCTTGTACTTTAGTTTGCTGCTCTGCGGGCAGCTCACTTGGGTCAAGCGCAATCTTTTTAATTAGTGTAAAACTTTGCTCCCCCATTTGTTCTACAACATTACGTGGCAGGGTATCAACACTGTAAACAGCAATGGCCGGTACCGCTTTATAAAGTACTAACCACATAAAAAGCGGTGTAAATATTACTGCGGCTAAAATTGCCCATTTACTTTTTTCAAGGCGCTCCATTATGTGATGGTTATTTTCTTTAAATGGCCATCTGTAACTTACATCTTGAGGAATAAAACGACTGCCATCTTCAAAGTTTAGTTCGTCAGCAAGTCCTGCCATCCCCGAGCTTAATTTTAGACTTGAGATTACGTGGCGAGCTATAACGTGTTCATCGTTGATAACCTCAATGTGTGTGTCGCTAATAGTGGCAACACACACTTGATAGTTACTCGATGCGATGGGGAAAAAATGTCCCTTTACATGCATGGTGAGCTCTTAAGTTAGAGAAAGGTCAATATCAAATACGTTTGCAGCTTCTTCAGCAAATGATGATTGCTGTTCTTGCGCGGTATCGATTAGGTTTAATGCACCAGGATAAATAGTGACGTTAGTTACATCAGCGAGCATTTTTGATGTACGTACTTTTGTCCATGGGTATGCAAGCCCTAAAGAAAATACAATAGCCAACATATTAGTTAATAGTAAAACAGCGAAAGGAATTGGTTTTAGCTCTGATTTAAATGTAGCAACGCCTTCAAAATGGCTGTTATCAAAAATGTGATTTCTAATAGCGGCGTGCCATACAGCAGAAACAATGGCAATCATTAGCACATAGGCAATCATCATAAAGATAGGAAGCATAACCATAGCTGCAGAGTTTTCTAAATTTTGTTGGTTTTCAATATCTACTAAGTTGAGGCCAAATAATCCTAAAATCCCCATAAATACCACCATGGTGATAGAGCTCACTACAAAGCAAATAAGCGCTGTGAGGTAATAGGTCTCGCCTTTTAGATTTACAGTAAGCGGTTTGTCGCCATAACTAATATTGCTATGTATATAGCTATCAATACGCTTTATAACGTAAGGCATTAATAAATAAAGCGTAAATATGCTTGCAATAGGTAAAAGTATAAAGTTAACAAAGGCTTCGCCATAACTGCCTTTAAAAGCAAAGCGAACATTACGATGGCGGGTCATACGCAGATTAAAACGTAAACCTTGGTTAATAATCCATGGCATTAAAAAGATAAAACCAAGAGCAATAAACAGGCCTAAAATAGGCATAAAGCTAATAGAAAATGTATAAATAAAAAATACAACAACCGCTAAAATCCGACCTTTTAAAATTTGTATTGGTGTTGCTAGGTAGTCAAAACTATGACCATCTATACGGGTGTGGCCGTAAAAATAGCGATGCGTACGTACTTTAGCCCACGCTGAATATATGCCAAGCGTAATAACGCTAAGTAATATATTTACAATCCAAATTCCAAAAAACTCACCGCCTTTACCACTAAATTGCACTTTTCCGCTAAAAATTGGTTCAGCAGGCTCATTTATTGGTGGGGTTGTTTCAGATGGGGTAGGGTGTATTGATTCCATTAAATTATATCCATGTTGTTTTTTTGTTAATTTACCCATTTTTAGTGCAAAACTCAATGTTTATAATTATCCAACCCTTCTGCAAGCAGCTATAAATAGGCGTTTTAAGTATTAAGTTGAATACTCTAATACTTTTTTATAAATAAACCTCGCTGGTTTATGTATTTGGCTGGTAACTGGGGTCTTTAGCTTTTTAATATGCGATTTAGCTACTATACATAGTTAGTGCTGCTTAAATGTAATGGCATTAATTATGTATTAAGCACATTTACGTACAATTAAGCTAATTGATTTATATGCCAAAATAATAGATTGTAAGAGTAGTGCGGATGTAAATTTATTTAGGTTTTACAGCTTTTATCACCGCTTTAAATAACATTAGGATATTTATTATGTTTCAAGCAGTCGTGTTAGGGGGATTAGAGTTTAGCCCGCTGATTGTTTACTTCCCAATTGCATTTATTTTAACGGCGTTGACTCGTTTTGTTTTGCATCGACTAGATTGGCATGACCGTATTTGGAAAGTGGCTTGGTTTGAGGTGTCACTATTTGTTTGTTACTTGGCACTCGCCGTCTATTTATACCAATCTGTTTAATTAATTGAGCTATTTTGAGGCAAGAAAACCGTGTCGATAACAAGGCAAAAATTTCGTTATTTAGTTGTTCTATATCAGAAATTTTTAACACAGTTAGCGTCAGGTTTAAGCCCTCAAATTACTCAAGTATTATTGCGGGTTGGTATTACTAAGTGGAAGATAAATTGAATGATTAAATATCTGCGTATTACTTTTACTATCTTGGTTGTTATAGCTGCGGTTTTTGCTGGGCGTTGGGTATGGACTGACTACATGCATACTCCTTGGACGCGTGACGGGCGTATTCGAGCCGATATTGTCACGGTTGCTCCAGACGTGTCGGGTTGGGTAACTGCTTTAAATATTAAAGATGGTCAAAACGTACAAAAAGGCGAAGTACTTTTTAATGTTGATAAAAAGCGTTATCAAGCAGCGCTTGATAAAAGTAAAGCAAACACAGAAAACGCATTGTATACATGGGAGCTTGCCAAGCACAAATACGAAAGACGTGTTGAGCTAAACACTCAACAGGCAATTAGTGAAGAAACGCTAGAATCCACTCGTATTAATACTAAAATTGCTGAAGCAAATTATAACTTAGCCAAGACAGAGCAAACAATTGCGCAGTTAAATGTTGATAGAACTAAAATTGTTGCGCCTGCATCAGGGCAAATAATTAATTTGAATTTACGCCAAGGCAACTATGTAGCTCAAGGCACACCTGTTTTTGCTATTGTTCAGTCAGATTCGTTTTATGTAACGGGTTACTTTGAAGAGAGTAAAATACCGCTTATTTATCCTGATCAAAAAGCTAAAATAGCGCTTCTAAGCGGTGGTAAGCAATTAACGGGGCATGTAGTGAGTGTAGGTAAAGCAATTGCAAATACGAATACACAAAGTAACGGGCAGCTTTTACCACAAGTACAACAAACATTTAATTGGGTACGTTTATCGCAACGTATTCCTGTTGATATTAAGTTAGATTCATTGCCCGAAGATACACAGTTAAGCGCAGGAATGACCGCCACAATACATCTCGCTACACGTTAAGGGGAAGACAGTGGGCGTTGTATTACAAAATTTGTTTTTTCCTAAAAAACAGGCAATTATTTTTGCGACTAAGGGCGTTATAGCCATGGTGATGGCGCTCACTATTGCTATGTCGCTTAACCTTGAAAGGCCTTATTGGGCGTTAGTCTCGGCTATATTTTTGCAATTACGCCCACAAAGCGGATTAGTTATTGAAAAAGCAATTTGCCAAATAATAGGCACCATAGTGGGCGGTTTATTTGGCATATTGCTTTTAACTCAGTTAATTCTCTACCCTTATTTAGCGCTCGGTGCACTGGCATTATGGTTGGGGGTGAACTCTGCGTTATCGGCAATGGTACGCCAAGCAAACTTTGTTTATGCGTTTGCTATGGCTGGTGTAACAGCCGCCATTATTGTGCTTTTAGTCATGGTTACTCCGGCAATGGTAAGCAGTCAAAGTATATTTGATATTGCACAAGCGCGAGTAAGTGAAATAATAATAGGGTCTGTATGTGCTGGGCTTGTGAGTCATCTATTTTGGCCTGTAAAGGTTAAACATTTACTGCAAACACAAGCGCGGTCGGTTATAAATCAAACGTTACATTATTTAGTTATTGAGCTTGATTCTAAGGGTTCGCACGAAAACCGTCACCAGCAAATAGATGGCATTATGGCAACATTGGGATCAATAAACGAAGATTCCAGCGCAGTAAGATACGAAGGACCAAAAGGTCCAGGGCGCTCGCGTGCTGCAAATCAGTTGTCGCAAAAAGTACTTTCTTTATTGGCCTTAATTCAAATAATTGGCCGTCTACAGCGAAACCACGAAGACCTTATTACACCTACTTTAGATAAATTAATAAGTAAACTTAAGCACGTATTTGCGCAAATTAAAGAGTCTGACGATTTTGATTACTGCGCCGAACAAGTTAAAACGCTGCGTAAAGAGCTAACCGACTATAGAGCAAATACGGTGTGTGATTCGCCATTTGAATCTCACATGCTCAATGTGAGCTTAGAAGTAGCAGCCGACTTAACAATTTTACTACGCGCATACAGAGCGTTAGAAGAGCGTGATAAAACATTATTAAATGCACCCAGTATGCTTACATATCGCGACCCATTAGCTGGCATAATTGTTGGATTTAGAACTGCTTTGGTGTTTTCTATCGGCGCATTTATTTGGATTAATACAGGCTCTTCTGCTGCATTATTAATTATGATTTTACCGGTCATATTTTCGATAATGTTGGCGAGAATACCGTTAGCTATTTTACAGGTGGTAATAAAGCGTTTATTGGTAGGCGTGGTGGTTGCTGCTATTGTAACTATTTTTTACGCACTCAATTTATTATCACAAAGTGGTGGGCAATTAGAAATATTACTACTTGTATTAGCAGGGCCTTATTTTCTGGGTTTACTGCTGCTAGCTGATCAACAAACATTGCCATATGGCTTGGGGTTTTGTATCCCATTTACGATTTTGGTAAGACCCAGTACCGATATGAGCCTTGCGTTTTCAATCGATTACACACTTAGCTCTGCAATGGCAATTTTTGCGGGGGTAAGTATTTTATTTTGGATTTTTCAGTTATTCACAGGCCCGAGTGTGCAATTACTTGTTCATCGTGTTTTTAAGGCCACTTATAAAGATTTACTCGAAATAAATAACCATCCAACCCCAAGTATTTGGTATAACCGCCGTATGGCCGATAGGTTAATTCGCTTAACTAATTACGATCAAGGTTCACACTCACGCGTAATTACTGATCTTGCACTAACCGCTCTAAACTTAGGGCATGCGTCGGTACGTTTAAACTCAATTTGTGAAAATTTGGCTGGTAATACAAAGCTAAAGTATTTAAATGAGTGGCAGCGTACGTTAGCCGATGCATTTATGTTGGCAACCAAGGGCAAGTTTAATAATAAGTTTAAGCAAGCGTCAGATAATCTTTATGAGGAATTGGCTCAGACGGTTGACGATTCAAATCAATTAGAAGCAATAAAAGGCATGTTTATTCGCATTAATCTGACCTTTGAAAGAAGTGCGAGTAAGATAAATTAGCCCCATTCGCTGCTTTTCGAGTTCAGATGTTATAACGAAATCTGTTATACTTGCTGGATAATTTTATGGGGCTGTTATGATTTCAAAAAACCAACTCAAACTTATTCGCCAACTTGGCCAAAAAAAGTACCGAAAGCAATATAATCAATACCTTGTACAGGGTGAGAAAAACGTACTTGAGTTATTAAACAGCCCATTAAATGTGGTTAATATTTTTGCTACAAACGAATTTATAAATGCGTACCAAGGTAAGTATCCGCAAGCTAACTTTATAGAAGCTGATGAAGAGACCCTCACCAAAGCCAGCACGCTAGTTAGCAATAATGCAGCCATTGCTATTGTTGATATGCCAAAAGCAGCTTTACCACAAGCAAGTGGCTTAATACTCGCACTTGATGGCGTATCAGACCCTGGTAATTTAGGCACAATAATAAGAGTGGCAGACTGGTACGGTATTAAACATATAGTAACCAGCACCGACAGCGCAGACGCTTACAACCCAAAAACAATCAGCGCCACGATGGGCTCATTTGTAAGGGTATCGGTAAGCCAAGTAGATTTACCTGATTACCTACAGTCTTTAAATTTACCTGTTTACGGTGCTTTTTTAGATGGGCAAAGCGTGCATAAAACCCAATTTACGGGCTCAGGCGTTTTACTAATGGGCAGTGAGTCGCATGGAATACGCGAGACATGTGCAAAGTTAGTAACTAATAAAATCACCATCCCCGCTTTTGGTGGTGCAGAATCACTTAATGTGGCAATGGCGACCGGTATTATTTTAGATAATTTTAAACGACAAGCTTAACAATTTAACTGTTAATGAGTTAAATTGTTTGTAATCAATAACAATAATAATCGGTAATAACAATAAGATGCGCTTAAGCACTATTAAATTAGCGGGCTTTAAATCGTTTGTAGAGCCCACTAAAATTCCATTTCCTGATCAAATGACGTGTGTTGTTGGCCCCAATGGCTGTGGCAAATCTAACGTTATTGATGCAGTACGATGGGTGCTAGGTGAAAGCTCTGCTAAAAACCTGCGTGGCGACGCCATGACCGACGTTATTTTTAATGGCTCAACTAATCGAAAAGCCATATCACAAGCCTCTGTAGAGCTTGTTTTTGATAACGATAAAGGAAGTCCTTCAAACACATTTGCCGATCGAAACCAAATTGCTATTAAGCGTTTAGTAACGCGCGACGGACAGTCACTGTATTTTTTAAATGGCAGTAAATGCCGTAAGCGCGATATTACCGATATATTTTTAGGCACCGGTCTTGGTCCACGTAGTTACGCAATTATTGAGCAAGGGATGATCTCGCGCTTAATAGAAAGTAAACCACAAGAGCTGCGCGTATTTTTAGAAGAAGCCGCTGGCGTTTCTAAATACAAAGAGCGCCGCCGCGAAACACAAACTCGTATAAAGAGCACTCGCGAAAATCTTGAACGTTTGTTAGATGTGCGTAAAGAACTACAAAGCCAGCTAGATAAATTGGCTGTGCAGTCGGTTGATGCAAAAAAATACCGCGAATTAAAAGCACAAGAACGTACGCTAAAAGGCCAAATTGCCGTTTTAAAATGGCAAAAGTTACATCAGCAGCAACTTGAAAAAAGTGCCCAAATTAAAAAACTTAATGATCAAATTTTGTTTTTTAAAACCGCTAACTCAGGGCATGACGATGTACTTGCAAGCTTAGAAGGGCAAGTACAAGCTCAGCAAGATAAACTAAGCGATGCACAGCATCAGCAACATGTAATACACACAGAGCTTACTCGCGCTGAGCAACAACAAATCAATGTAAAGCAGCAAACCCAAACGCTTAAACAAAGTTTAATTAAATTACAGCAACGCCAAATTCAAAGTGCTGAGGTAAAATCGCAGCAGCAAATTGTGTGCGAACAACTCAACGAAGCCCTGCAAGAGGAAAGTGAAAATGCCTTAATATGTGAAGAGCAAGTTAGTGGGTTAACGCATGAACTTGAGGAATTATTAGCACTTAAGCAGCGCCACCATACTCATTGGCAAGCTTTGTGTGAGCAACAGCAACAGCTTAATAATAACGTGCAACTACATAGTAGTCACATTAAACAAACTCAGCAGCAAATAAGCCACGTTAACGAGCAAATTGATCAGTTAACTGTTCAGCTTAGCGAGCTACAAAGTAGTGATGTAGAGCAACAGTTAATACAGCAAACACAGCAAACACAAACATTAACTCAAGAACTTGCCGCTAAACAAACAGCACATACGAAGTGCACTGCTAAGCTTGAAATGCAAAATGAGCTTGTTAATAACTCACAAACACAATATTCGACGCTCACTCAAACAATAAACGAGTTAAAAGCCAGTATAACGGGGCTTAAAAGTACATTAGGGCTTGATGAAAAAAGTGAACGTACTAATGGTTTGTTTAATCAGCTAAGTGTTAAAGAAGGCTTTGAGCTTCTAATAGAGCAAGCACTTAAATTTTTAGAGCACTTAAATGTAAGTGAGCAGCAAGCTGATAACAGTGTGTGGCCAAATAGTGATAAAAGTGTGCCAACAAATAGCTTAGCTACATATATAACAAGCGGTGTTTATCCAGAGCATTTAGCACGTATTGCTTATAGTGAAAGCGGTGATTTAGAAATACTAAAAGATAGTTTTTATACAGCTGTTATGGATAAAAACGGTGCTTTATATGGTCGTAACTGGCATGTAAGTGCCGAATGTAATGCAGAAAACTCATTACTTTTAAAGCATAAGCAATTGCAAGATAAAGCGCAGCAGTTAACTAATGCCGAGGACGAGTTACAACAAGTAACACACACTCGTGACGGACATACAGCTGAGCAAATAAAGTTAGTTAACGAGCAAAGCGAGCTAAAAGAAGCGATACATGAGCTTGCCCAAAATATAGCGGTAGCCAGTACGCGCAGCGATATGCTCAAACAGCAAGTAGCGCACTTTAAGTTACAACTAGAAAAGCTACAACAACAAAAACAGCAATTAACAAATCAGCTTTTACAATTAAATACCGTGCTTGATGAGCAAACAGAGCAATTTGAAGTGTTAAATGAGCAGCAACTTAACTTAGCGGATGAAGTAGACGCTGCAAATAGCTTGCGCTCACAAAGTGATAAAAGTTATAGCGAAGCATTAAGCATGCTTGAGCAATATAAAACACAAGCACATAAGGCAACGCTCTCAGAGCAAAAGGCACGCAGTGAATGGCAGTTAAGCCAAACCAAATTGAGCCATGCAGAGCAAGAGCACGTTAGTGCATCAGAAGGTGCGCAAGAACTACTAAATGAAATAGAAGAGCTGCTGATACCAGAGCAAGAACTTAGCGATAAAATTACGCAGCTCTTAACACAGCATCAAAAAGGTGAGCAGGCATTAGTATTGCTACAAAAAGAATTAGCTCAGGCGAAAGAGAGCTTAAACACTAAGCAAATAAGCCTTAAAAATTCACAAGGGGAGCTGGTGGGCTTGCAAGAGCAGCATCAAAAGCTAACAATTGAAGAGCAAAGCTTAGTAATAAAAGCGCAAGTTGCGCTTGAGCCATTAGAAGAGTTGAAACAAAGCTTAAAAGCAATACTTGATGAATTACCTGATTCATTGAATTTAAGTGCAGCGCAAAATCAGTTAACCGGATTTACTAATCAGCTAGATAAATTAGGTGCAGTAAACTTAGCGGCAATAGAAGAATTTGATTTAGCCAAAGCACGTAGTGATTATCTTGATAATCAATTAGATGATTTAACAAAAGCGTTAAGCACCCTTGAAGGTGCAATTCGTAAAATTGATAGTGAGACCAAAACACGCTTTAAAGCGACGTTCGATCAAGTAAACGAAGATTTTGCTGAGCTATTTCCTAAAGTTTTTGGAGGGGGAAGCGCGTATTTAGAATTAACCAGTGACGATTTACTCGAAAGTGGTGTTAGTATAATGGCACGACCACCGGGTAAGAAAAATTCAACAATTCATTTGTTAAGTGGTGGAGAAAAAGCGCTGACCGCATTATCATTAGTGTTTTCTATATTCAGGCTCAATCCAGCTCCTTTCTGTATGCTGGACGAAGTAGATGCACCATTAGATGATGCCAACGTTGTGCGTTTTTGCCGTTTGGTTGAAGAAATGTCACAATCAGTGCAGTTTATTTATATTAGTCATAATAAAATTGCGATGGAAATGGCAGGTAGATTAACAGGTGTTACTATGGCAGAACCTGGCGTATCGCGTATGGTTGCTGTAGATATAGAGCAAGCTGTGCAACTTGCACACGCATAAATTTTTATAACAAGTGTATTAGTTTTTCATTAATATACAGGTTTTAGGCATATCAAATAATAAAAGGTGAGGGGATGGCCGAACAATTAAGATGGGTTTTAATCGTTATCAGTGTAATTGTCATTGGTGGTTTATTAATACATGGATTGTGGTCAGTTAGAAAAAAAGACCGCCCAGAAGTATCGGATAATGAACGGGTTGAGCCATTACAACAAAGCGCACCAGCTTCATCTAAACCGTTTCGTACTGAGGCTGAGCCAAAAGAGCCAATGCAAGACGAACGTGATGAGCCACAATTTGGCGAGCTTAACTTTGATGCAAATGAGCCGCAAATTGATACAAGCGTGCCAGAAACACCGATTGAAGATGACTTAGAAATAGTTGATGATCTTGAAACAAAAGATCAAAGTGCTGAAGAAGCGCCTGCTCAAATGTCTGACTTTGTTATTGTGCATATTCAAATGCCAGAAGAGCTTAGTATGCGGGGCAGTAAACTATTACCAGCAGTTAATACTTTAGGTTTTAAATATTCTGAGGAAGGCTTTTTTAATCGCCACTTAGATCCGGCTGGCCAAGGTCCTGTTTTGTTTAGATTAGTAAATATGTACAACCCAGGTACGTTTGATATTGATAATATGGAACAATTTAGTACCGCTGGGGTAAGTTTATTTATGACGTTACCGTGCGACGGCGATGGTCTAGCGGCATTTAATATGTTGCACAGCGCAGCTAAAAAGTTAGCGGATGAATTTGGTGCACAAATTTTAGATGCTGAGCGAAATGAAATGACAGTAGAGCGCATCAGGCAATATGTTGAACAGGTTCGTTCTTTTTCAGCGTAAATAACGCATACATTATATTTTTATAAGCCACTGGACGGTGAATCGTCAAAGTGGCTTTTTTTATGTTTATTGAGGTTTAAATGTCTAGCAGCATTAGTGAGCAAATTAATCATCTTCGTACTACATTAGAGCAACACAACTATAACTATTATGTGCTCGACACCCCCAGTATTCCTGATTCTGAATACGATAGGTTATTACGCGAACTAAGCGCACTAGAGATGCAGCACCCTGAATTTTTAACCGCCGACTCTCCGACACAAAAAGTAGGCGGTGCCGCACTGAGTAAATTTGAGCAAGTAGCGCACCAAGTACCCATGTTATCGCTTGATAACGCGTTTAGTGAAGAAGAATTCACTGCATTTAATCGCCGTATAAAAGAGCGCTTAATGAGTACTGATGAGCTTACTTTTTGTTGTGAGCCAAAACTTGATGGATTAGCCGTATCAATTATTTATCGTGATGGTGTGCTTGTACAAGCGGCTACGCGAGGTGATGGTTTTACCGGTGAAAACATTACACAAAATGTTAAAACTATTCGTAATGTACCGCTTAAGTTACGTGGTGATTACCCAAAAGAGCTTGAAGTGCGCGGCGAAGTATTTATGGACAGCGCTGGCTTTGATAAATTAAATACTGAAGCGCAAAAACGCGGTGAAAAAGTATTTGTTAATCCGCGTAATGCAGCCGCGGGGAGTTTGCGTCAACTCGATTCTAAAATTACAGCTAAACGCCCACTCATGTTTTATGCCTATAGTACCGGGCTTGTAGCTGATGGCAGTATTCCTGAGGATCACTATCAGCAATTAGAAAAGTTAACTGACTGGGGGTTGCCACTGTGCCCAGAAACAAAATTAGTTGAAGGTCCTAAAGCCGCGCTTGAGTACTACAGCGACATTTTAACGCGCCGTGGCGAGCTTAAATATGAAATTGATGGCGTAGTAATAAAAATAAACCAAAAGGCCTTACAAGAGCGTTTAGGCTTTGTGGCACGCGCTCCTCGATGGGCTATTGCGTATAAGTTTCCGGCGCAAGAAGAAATAACCCAACTGCTAGATGTCGAATTTCAGGTGGGCCGTACTGGCGCTATTACCCCAGTTGCACGCCTAGAGCCTGTTTTTGTTGGTGGTGTTACCGTATCAAATGCAACACTACATAATGGTGATGAAATTGCACGCTTGGGTGTAAAAGTTGGGGATACCGTTATTATTCGCCGTGCTGGAGATGTAATCCCTCAAATAACGCAAGTTGTACTTGAGCGCCGCCCTGATGATGCCAGAGATATCGAATTTCCAGTAACTTGTCCTATTTGTGACTCTCATGTTGAAAAGGTTGAAGGAGAAGCTGTCGCTCGTTGTACGGGTGGGCTTGTATGTCCTGCACAACGCAAACAAGCAATTAAACACTTTGCGTCACGTAAAGCGCTGGATATAGACGGCCTTGGCGATAAAATTGTTGATCAGCTGGTAGACAGAGAGCTTATAAAAACACCCGCTGATTTGTTTATTTTAAAACAAGGACATTTTGAGTCACTTGAACGAATGGGACCTAAGTCAGCCAAAAATTTAGTAACAGCCCTTGAAGAGGCGAAAGGCACTACGCTTGCTAAGTTTTTATATTCATTAGGTATTCGCGAAGCAGGTGAGGCAACAGCACAAAATTTAGCTAATCACTTCCTTACCCTTGAAAATATAATAAATGCCAGCATTGATAGTTTAACGCAGGTAAGTGATGTAGGCGAAATAGTTGCAACGCATGTTCGTGGCTTTTTTGATGAAGAGCATAATTTAGCAGTTGTTAATGCGCTTATAGAGCAAGGCGTAAACTGGCCAGCGTTGAGTGCACCTTCTGAAGAAGAACAACCGCTTGCTGGGCTTACTTATGTACTTACTGGTACGCTAAATACGCTTAATCGTAATGACGCAAAAGCACGCTTACAGCAACTAGGAGCTAAAGTATCTGGTAGCGTATCAGCGAAAACTGATGCGTTAGTCGCGGGTGAAAAAGCAGGTTCAAAACTGACTAAAGCCCAAGATTTAGGTATCGACATACTCACGGAAGATGAATTAATTGAGCTGCTTAAAAAGCATAATGGTTAGGACGCAACAATGAGCCGATACGGTCCAGAATACTGGGATAAGTACGGAAGTTACCGAACTCCTATTGCATTTAATTTAAGTTTGCTTGTGCTATTACGTGGCTATTTTATTTGGGTGATTGCGGCTTTAAGTCGCAGGCCTGAACTTGATTTAATGTCGTTATTTTTTAAAAATAAAAATGATTTTTTTATTGCAATAGCAATTGGAAGTATCGCAATAATACCAACTATTTTATTTTGTTTACGCAGACCACGAGATTCACACAGTGCGAGCGATAAGTTAGCAAAAATATGGCGACATATGCGCTGGCCCCTTATTGTATGTGCTGTTGTTGATTTAACATGGTTAAGTATTCAAGCCGCGCATAGCCATTATCGATTTTCATCATTTTTAGCAGTACAAATGATGATTGTTTTATGGGTATTGTGGTATTTGGTGAAAAGCCGTTATTTAACCGTTTTTTTTAATGATTGGCCTGAGCCGACAGAAAAAGCATCAGAAGAAAAAAAGCGACTTAAAAGGGATTAGTTGTGGACGCTGTAAATAAAAAAATAGCGATAGCTATATCGTTAATAGGCTTAGTGCTTATTATTTTAATGATTAGCACTGACCTTTTAGAGTCTATGTGGTTTAAAGCGCTATTTGGGTTGTGGGTATTTGTTTTTTGCTCAAGCGTTTATAGGCTAACGCCCTTATTTAAATCAAGAAATAGGCTAGAGGATTTTATTCAGCGAGATGCCCAACATTTACTACTTTTTAGTTTGATGGGATTTTTTGATAAAAAGCATGGTCCAAATTGGTTAGTTATTGAGAGTATCGAACGCATAACGACAAATGATGATGAGCTAATAATTTACAGTAATAACGAGCGCCAAATGAGTGTTAGTTTACCTGTAAAAAAAGCAGAGCTAGATAGTTTTATTAAACGAATACTTACCGACTCAGAAAAACAAAATATTACCTTTAGCTGAGGAGATTACCTTTAAGATTGAACGAGTTTTAGTTTTAAACGGTCAACACTCTTTAGCTGATCTTTAGTGTATTAAATAACGTAATAATTAACCGTACTTCTTATAAATTTATTAAGTACGGTTAATCAACTATTCAATGAGGCTATTATGTTGAAGTGGAATGATGTTATTAACTTTGCCACCAACGGCAATCCTACCCCAAGTAAAAAAGTAGTCAAAACTGACGAGCAGTGGCGGATGCAACTATCAGAAGATGAATATTACGTAACACGTAAGAAAGGAACAGAGCGCCCAGATAGCTCGGGTAGTTGTACATTACTCGAACCTGGCAAGTATGTGTGTATTTGCTGTGATAACCTATTGTTTGATGCCGATGAAAAGTTTGATAGTGGTACTGGTTGGCCGTCATTTACGCAACCTGCAACAATTGAAGCGATTGGTTATGTAAACGATACAAGTCATGGTATGGAGCGCATAGAGGTGGTTTGTAATGTGTGCGATTCGCACTTAGGCCATATTTTTCCAGATGGCCCATTACCAACAGGTTTACGTTATTGCGTTAATGCCGCAGCAATGAAAAAGCTCTAATATTTTATTTACTAGCGCTTTGAATATCTAAATTCATTTCTTTTGCTATATGCAAAATCTTATCTAAACGCTGCGTCTGATCTGCTTGTAATTTAGTTTTATCAAGAAGGGCGTAGCATCTTCTAGCAAGATCCATGTTAAATGAGCTGCCAGATTGCTTGGTTGAATCAAATAGGCACTGTAATAAATTAAGTGCAATACTCTGATTGCGAGGCATGACTCTAAACGCTTGCGTAAAAGCTTCCAGCGCAGTATTTAACTGCCCTTTATTAAATTGATTAACGGCATGGTTATTAAGCTCTTTTGGACCCATTTTAATATCGCGTCGCTCACTTTGTTGCTGCTGAATATAACGCAAGTAAGTTGTGTCGCTAACTGCAGGGTGTCTTTCACAGTGGCTAATTATTTGTGTGAATAAGGTTTGCGCCTTTTGATGAAACCCCAGTTCATGAAATGCTTTTGCTTTATCAAGTGCTCCATCAACCGATCGGATATGAGTATCGTCGTCATCAAGCTGCTCAATTAGCTTTTTCGCTTTTTGATGCTCGTCTTTTAAGTAATGAAGTCGTGCATTAAGTACATCAATTTGAGCTTGATTTGCATTATTAGGAAACTGTTTTTTTAAATCATTAATGTACTGATTTGTTTGTCTAGAAATTCGTTGAATTTGATCAGTTTGATCAGTCGTTAACGCAAAGTCGATACCGGCACGTGCTGCATTCAAATATACATCGGGGTGGTCGTGTATTGAGTGCTTTGCAAAGGTGGCTATATCTTTTTGAGTTAAATAGCTTTTTTCGTAGTCGTGATTAATTAGCGACACATTACTTAACGATTTTTGGCGTGTGATGTTTCGCGGTGCAATGTCTGCTGCTTGACTTAAAAAGCTTTGTGCTAGCTCAAACTGATTTAGCTTTATTTCTAATCTGCCCAACAAATCAAGGGCTACTAAACGAGTTTCTTGGCGCTCTAACATTGTCTTGAGCATTCGCTGCGCCAAAATATGTTCGTTATTCGCTATAAGTGCCTCTACTAAACCTACTTTTGCCCAAGCAAATTTTTGAATATCGAGAACAGACTTAAAAAAGTCTTTTGCATCTTGAGCGCGCTTTAAGCGAAGTAGGGCATCGCCTTTTAAGCGAAGTAGGATAGGGCTGTAATTATTATTTTTTTTATCCAGAGCGGTATCAATAAATTTAATAGCTTTTGAATCGTTACCATCATCAATTAATGAATACACTGTGTGTAAGTCGTGTTTACGCTTTAAGATTCGTTCAATGCGTGTTTTAAGCTCTTGTACTGTAAAAGGCTTAACTAAAAAGTCATCTGGCTGCAGCTCAAGAACACTATGAACGAGTGAGCCACTTGTTTCTGCTGAGATAAAAATAAAGCCAGTCGAACTTTTTATGAGCTGCTTTACACGTAGCTCTTCATAAAGCTGGTAGCCATCTTGGTGTTTGTTTAAGTTGAATGAGCAAACGATTAAATCAAATTCTTCACTTAAACACTGCTCTTTTGCAGAGTTTGCATGATCAGCAAAGCGCAACTGCCGAAAGCCAAGCCTTTCTAACGATTGTTTCATATAGCTTTGAGCAAGTGGCTGCTCCTCTACTATAAGTATTTTGGCTTTTGAATAGATCTTAGTTGGCATTGGCTTAAGCGTAATTGTATTTAACACAGACTATAATCAACAGTTTAACTCCTTACAAGGGAATTTAAATGATAGCTGTATTTATTAGGTACTTAACTTTGCCTAATACGTTTATCTCACTACGAAAGTACTGAGCCGAATAACATAATTAAAAACCAAATAAGTAAAATGGAAACGCTATATTTGATGAGTTCTTTGATATGGAAATTTAGATTTTAATAAAAATATGAAATGTATTTAAGGTAAAAATAGGGGTTAAACGTATTTAATATGGGAAAAGTTATTACTAGAGAAGTTGTCTGATGGTATTTATATGTGGTGGGTGATTACTTGGCTTGATACCAGTGACCCTGGCCATTATTTGTAAAGGGTGGTGATGCACTTTTTCTTACGGCTAAGTTAACTACACACGATTTATATATTGAGTATTTATAAAGTTCTTAAATGTATTTAATATGAAAAGAAAGAGTTATTACTAGAGAAGTTATCTGATGGTATTTATATGTGGTGGGTGATACTGGACTTGAACCAGTGACCCTCGCCATTATTTGTAAAGGGTGGTGATGCTATTTTTCTTACGGCTAAGTTAATTACATGCGATTTATATATTGAGTTTTTATAAAGTTCGTAAATGTGTTTAATATGAGAAGGAAGAGTTATTACTAGAGAAGTTGTTTAATGGTATTTATATGTGGTGGGTGATACTGGACTTGAACCAGTGACCCTCGCCTTGTAAGGGCGATGCTCTCCCAACTGAGCTAATCACCCACATATAATAGGTATGCCTGTTATTTAATTCTTTATTATCAATTAACCGCTTGATGTAATTTGGTGGGTGATACTGGACTTGAACCAGTGACCCTCGCCTTGTAAGGGCGATGCTCTCCCAACTGAGCTAATCACCCAAATTACATTTTAATATGCACCATTCTAGGAATGGTGGGTCGTACTGGACTTGAACCAGTGACCCTCGCCTTGTAAGGGCGATGCTCTCCCAACTGAGCTAACGACCCATATTAAATTTTAAAACGCGACTATTGATATAATAATAGGTTTATATGTGGTGGGTGATACTGGACTTGAACCAGTGACCCTCGCCTTGTAAGGGCGATGCTCTCCCAACTGAGCTAATCACCCACATATAAATTAAAACGCTACTATTAAAATAAATAGTACTGGACTTTAACCAGTGAACCTCGCCGTTACTTGTAAATAGCGGTGATGCTCTCTTTTTTCTAACTGAACTAACGACCCATTTAGATTTTTTTGTAATATGCACCATTTAAAAAATGGTGGGTCGTACTGGACTTGAACCAGTGACCCTCGCCTTGTAAGGGCGATGCTCTCCCAACTGAGCTAACGACCCATATTACAATTTTAAAACACGACTATTAATATAGTAATAGGTTTTATATGTGGTGGGTGATACTGGACTTGAACCAGTGACCCTCGCCTTGTAAGGGCGATGCTCTCCCAACTGAGCTAATCACCCACATCTAAACAACATTGCATTGCTGCGTTGTTGTGGGGCGCTATTATAGATAGAGTTGGAAATGTGTCAACACTTGAATGATAAAAATGTGCTGAATGAAGGTTTTATAAACAATAGGATATGGTTGAAGTCTATTTTATCATCAAATTCGATATTGCAGTTCAATTAAGCACCTAATAAGCTCCTAAAAGTGAGTAGGGAATTGTATTTTATTAATCTTAAATTTAGCTTCACGATACTCATTGCTTTCTTACTGGAGTCGTTTTTATGATTATGAGCAAGATGGATTAATATTAGGGCGAGTTATTTAGTGAATAGAGCGGTCCTTTAAAAATGAATTTAATCTAAACTTCCCAAAACAAATACTATTTTCAACATTCTAAACTCTATTTTTGTACTTACTTTATTTTTATAAGCCAACCTACCCATCTCGTAAATACGTATTCCTCGCTACTAGCCTTCGGGTTAAGACTAAATAGATCACATATAACTAGGGCGTGTTGACCTTTGTGGATTCAAATTTGTTCAATCTAGAGACGATTAAATCGCGGCGCGAGGTTTGTATCCTAGTGGGCTCGGTAACTGCTCCTGCGTTACTCTAATGGCTTACATCCATGTAAGAATAAGTAAAAACCGAGCAAAGCTTCCGCGTCCTGCTCGCGCCCCTTACCTGCATCCATATAGGCAACAAAGAGTTGATCGTTCCTAGAAAGAACCTAAAGGGCTGCGCATATTTGGTATTTATGCGGCGTTATCGCCTATTCATGGGGAATAACCACACTACATATGCTCTGCCTTGCCTAAAACCAAACATACTGCTGCAAATTCACCCACCAAAGATCAATACGCCTTGAAGTTTTATACATAGAATTACGAAGCAACAGTGCTCTTTTAAAAATGCTCTTCAAACAATAATCGAATTTTTTAGTACGAGTTACGCTGGTTGTTAAGCAAGTAAAGGCTGCGGGTACTCTCAAATCTACATTTAAGTTTTGGTTATTATAAGCAATTGTAACTTTTAAAAGATTAAGGCGATTGGCGGGGCCTTAATTGGTAGTTTTTAGATAAGTTTAATTTGCATATAAATGTATACCTTTGCTTTGATGCAAATTTGTTGCATTAAATGGGGGAGTGGGGGCTATTGAGTATTCGTTGCAATATAGTGATGTTATTATAAGCAGTAGGGTTAGAATCTTATTCAAATTGTATTTTTTAGCACGCTTGATAGCCAGTTTGTTGAAAATTAAACCATTTAAATAAAGCTAGGTAAAAAACTGTTGACTTTATTTTGGGTGGTGCATAGAATGCGCCCCGCACTAAGCGATACACGATGTGTTTATCACGACGGGTATTGATTAAGTTGGGGCCATAGCTCAGCTGGGAGAGCGCTTCGCTGGCAGTGAAGAGGTCTGCGGTTCGATCCCGCATGGCTCCACCAAAAATTAGTGTTTTGTCCTAGGGTAGCAGTTTTCTGTGTCCCCATCGTCTAGAGGCCTAGGACACCGCCCTTTCACGGCGGTAACAGGGGTTCGAATCCCCTTGGGGACGCCACTTACTATTTTAAGTATTGTATAAAGCAGTGTTACATAACAATTTTTTTGCACGAAGTTACCAAGAGTACCAATCTCTTAGATATGTCATTTACTACTTAGATAGGAAAGTGCAGTGTTATTAGAATAAAACTACAAATTAATACCCTCATTTTACACTTCATTTTTATATCAATCTATTTACACTTTGTTACAAAACCAAACCCATAATCACTCCATATTCCTTGTTGTACTTTTAATTAGTCTTTAAACTCATTGAGTTAATTTAAATATGGACTAAAAAATGAAACTCACAAAAATTGCACTTGCTGTTTTACTTGCATCAGGGTTGGCTGCATGTAATAGCTCAACTCAAGCTGTTGATAAAAATATTGTTACAGAAACATCAATTCCTGGCGTTACACTTATTGAATCAGTGAAATCTAATGCAGGTGAAATCAACATACCGTATAAAAAATATAAACTAGATAACGGTTTAACTGTAATTGTGCATGAGGATCATTCAGATCCCTTAGTACACGTTGATGTAACATACCACGTTGGTTCTGCTCGCGAAGAGTTGGGTAAGTCAGGCTTTGCTCACTTTTTTGAGCATATGATGTTTCAAGGATCAGAGAATGTTGCTGATGAGGAACATTTTAAAATAATATCTGAAGCAGGCGGTACCTTAAATGGTACTACTAACTCTGATAGAACAAATTATTTTGAAACAGTACCTGTAAATCAATTAGAAAAGATGTTGTGGCTAGAAGCTGACCGAATGGGCTTTTTACTCGATGCTGTAACCCAAGAAAAATTTGAAGTACAACGCGAAACAGTAAAAAATGAGCGCGGCCAACGTGTTGATAATCGCCCTTATGGTCGTTTAGGTGAACGTGTTGCTCAAGCGATGTATCCAGACGGCCATCCATATTCATGGCCTGTAATTGGTTTTATGGACGATTTAAATCGCGTAAATGTAAATGATTTAAAAGCATTCTTTTTAAAATGGTACGGACCAAATAATGCAACGCTTACCATTGGTGGTGACATCAGCGCCAATGAAATACTGCCATTAGTTACTAAATACTTTGCACCAATCCCAAAAGGTCCTGAA
The DNA here is from genome assembly GCF_015864815.1 of Pseudoalteromonas sp. NZS100. Taxonomy (NCBI): domain Bacteria; kingdom Pseudomonadati; phylum Pseudomonadota; class Gammaproteobacteria; order Alteromonadales; family Pseudoalteromonadaceae; genus Pseudoalteromonas; species Pseudoalteromonas sp. NZS100. The sequence continues at coordinate 87,653 of NZ_JADYWM010000012.1, read as the reverse complement.
ATACCTAAAGTTGAAAAAACAGCGGTAACACTAAATGCCGATAGATATATTTCAATGGAAGATAAGGTTCACTTACCTTTATTAAGTATGAGTTTCCCAACTACTTACGCTCGCTCTGAAGATGAAGCACCTCTTGATATACTTGCTGAAATATTAGGTGGAGGTAATAATTCACTACTATACAAAAACCTAGTTAAAACTCAACTTGCTGTTCAAGCAAGTGCAAATCATCCATGCCAAGAGTTAGCGTGTTCAATTAGTCTTTATGCTTTACCAAATCCTACAGCAGGGAAAACGTTAGCTGATATGGAAAAAATCATTCGTGATTCATTTGTTGAATTTGAAGAGCGTGGCGTTACACAAGATGATTTAGATAAAGTAAAAGCTAAAATAGAGTCAGGTGCAATTTTTGGTCTGCAAAGCGTATCAGGAAAAGTCTCTCAACTAGCCGCATCTGAAACGTTTACAGGTAACCCAAACTCAGCTAAAGATGAGATTGCACGTTATAACAAAGTTACAAAAGCTGATGTTATGCGTGTTTTTAATCAATATATCAAAGGTAAATCTGCCGTTATTATGAGTGTTGTGCCAGAAGGTCAAACTCAACTTATAGCTGCCCCAGACAACTTTACGCCTAAAGCGCATGATTTTGGAGGTCCATCTACAACTTCAGCTGATGATTTAGTGGCACGAAGAGCTGTTGATACATTTGATCGAAGTGTTCACCCTGTAGCCGGCGCAAATCCTGCTGTTGATGTTCCTTCTCTTTGGCAAACTAAGACCGAAAACGGTATTAAAATATTAGGTACGCAAAGTACAGAAACGCCAACCACCGCTATTTTCATTAAAGTTCCGGGTGGCTTGTATAATGAGCAAGCTAGTAAAGTGGGTTTATCGTCAATGACTGCATCGTTAATGAGCGAGTCAACGCAAAACTACACTACAGAGCAAATGAGTAACGCGCTTGAAAAACTGGGTAGCCAGGTAAGTATCTACTCAGATAAAACACATACAAATGTGTATGTTTCTAGCTTAACCAAAAATGTAGATGCAACGCTAAAGCTTGTTGAAGAGAAATTATTTAAACCTGCATTTAATGCCGATGACTTTGAGCGTAATAAAAAGCAAATCATTCAAAATATTCAACATTCAATGAAGGATGCAGGGTATTTAGCATCTAATACATACAGCAAATTACTATATGGCGACAATATAGCTGCACTTCCAAGTACTGGAACGCTTAATAGTATTGAGGCTATTACATTAGATGACGTTAAAGCTTTTTATAACGCAAACTTTAAACCACAAGGCGCGCAAGTCATTATTGTTTCTGATTTAAAAGAGTCAACAATTGAGCCAAAGGTTAAAGCTACACTTGCAAACTGGCAAGGTAAATCGAGCCCAGTTACTGTTGATTTCAGCGAACCTAAAGTCGAAACTAATGTAATTTATTTGGTTGATAAACCAGATGCCCCTCAATCAGAAATTCGTATTGGTAAACGCGATATGGTTGAAGACATTACAGGTGAGTTTTTTAAAGCTAACTTAATGAACTTTGCATTTGGTGGCACGTTTAACAGCCGTATCAATCTAAATTTACGAGAAGATAAAGGCTACACTTACGGTGCTCGCTCTCGTTTTTGGGGTGATAAAACATCAGGTGGCTTTACAGCTTCTGCAGCGGTGAGAGCCGACTCTACTGCAGCGTCTATTACAGAGTTTACTAATGAGCTTAATAACTATGCTCAAAACGGTGTCACTGATGAAGAGCTTATGTTTATGCGTAAAGCTATCAATCAAAAAGATGCGCTTAAATACGAAACGCCTAATGCAAAACTTGGCTTTTTAGCACAAATATTAGAGTTTGATTTAAAACCTAGCTTTGTAAAAGAAAGAAATGAGATTGTTAGCAATATTAGCAAAGAAGAAGTTAACGCCTTAGCTAAAAAACACTTAAACACTAAAGATATGATTTATTTAGTAGTGGGTGATGCTAAAACACTTCGCCCAGAGCTTGAAAAATTAGGCATGAAGGTTGTTGACTACAGTCTTTAATATTTAAATAATTGGAATTATAAAGCAGCTTTTTTAGCTGCTTTTTTTTGCCTGATTTTAGAGTGTTGATCTTTTTGAAAGTAGATTACAAGGAGCAACTACAGCGTCTTTCTTTAGATATAAAATATAATTTTGTAGTTTAAACCTTCAAATAACACCCCATTCCTAGCTTTATTATTCAGTACTTATAAAGATTCAATTTGGTAACATAAATTTAAACATCCAACTTTATTAGGAGGATTTATGGCAAGTGGATGGGCACGAGACGGTGCAATTCAAGATCAAATTGATGCAAGTGTTAACGATGCCGTACAGTATGCAAGAAGCAATTTAATATCTGGTGCAAGTGCTGAGCTATGTGACGAGTGCGATGAAAAAATCCCACAAGCACGAAGGCTCGCGCTACCAGGAGTTCGCTACTGTGTTGCATGCCAAGCTGCAATAGAAGGTAATGGTGCTAGCGCTAAATCGTTTAATAGGCGTGGTAGTAAAGATAGTCAGTTACGTTAAAAAAAGGTGCTGCAAAGCACCTTTTATTTAATACCAATCTGCATAACTATTTGAACAATATATAAAATTAAACCCCTCCATAGTTATACCAATCAGCATAAATTTTTGATCAATCTAACGAATTAAATTGCACTATAACGTCGTTAAAAATTTTTATTTAGAACAACTAGATACAAAAATTTTTGCCTAGTTCTAGCGTAATTTTCTTAACGCTAAATAGACCCCATATATAAGCAGATTGGCATTAAGCAAATTGTTATAACTTGAATTAGTTGTTAAGTAATTTAAAATTTACTCATGTCTTCTTTTTTCTGAATTAACTCAATTGCATAGCCATCTGGGTCTTTTACAAAAGCAATTTCAGTAGTACCGCCTTTTACAGGCCCTGGTTCACGGCTTACATTGCCACCAGCAGCCTTAATATCTGCACATGCTTTGTAAATATCATCAAACTCAATAGCAATATGACCATACCCATTACCTAGGTCGTAGCTATCCTCGTCCCAGTTATAAGTTAGCTCTAATACTGTGTTATCTGCTTCGTCGCCATATCCAACAAAGGCAAGAGTGTATCTGTATTCACTGTTATCAGCTCTGCGTAATTCTTTCATACCTAATATTTCAGTATAAAAAGCAATTGATTTATCCAAATCGGCTACACGAAGCATAGTATGTAATAAACGCATTTTTAGTTCCTTTAGTTATTTATTCAAAGTTAAGGGTATTTTTAACTAAGCGCTATTATTAAGCGCGTTTTAGGGGGGTTATATGTATTAGCCATATATGTAGGCATTATATATAAATCACAACCTTAATATGAGAGTGGGCTTAAAACAGTTTGAGTTCGACCTTTATAAATTACCAATTAATGAATCATTTTATTAAATTTTGGATATTTAAATAACCAGTACTCAATTATTGGTCAACCTATTAGTATAAAAAAAGTTACTGATTGTTCAACAAAAGTTAACCTTTACTTAATTGTGTTATTACTATGTAACCATCTGTTTTTATAGGTTATTAAATTTATTATTGTGTAATTTGTAAAAATATGGCGTTTGCTTGGTTAACTTATTGGTTGACAAAAAAGTCGTATGGTAATACAGTTTTTGCATACCAATTGGTAAGTTGCTTGGTTTGAGTGAATACAATGTATTGGTAATTAATCAGAGTTACGTTTTGCACAGGTTAATTTATAAATAACTCAAGCTTAAAGTTACTCTACAAATTGAAACAAAAGACACAGCGTATTTATAGAGTAAATTTTACTTGTTCTTATAAAAGTATGCGCCACATATTTAGGAGTTATTCATGTCAAAACCAGTCATCGGTTTCATCGGCTTAGGCTTAATGGGCGGCAACATGGCCGAAAATTTACAAAACAAAGGCTATGAGCTAATTGTTATGGACCTTAGCAAAGATGCGGTTGCAGCATGTGTTGCTAGAGGCGCAAAAACAGCAAGCACTGCAAAAGAGCTAGCTGAAGGTTCAGATATTGTTATGTTTTGTCTTACAACGTCTGCCGTTGTAGAAAAAATTGTTTACGCAGAAGACGGTATCCTAGCGGGTATTAAAGAAGGTGCAGTATTAGTTGATTTTGGTACTTCTATCCCATCATCTACTAAAAAAATTGGTGCTGATTTAGCAGCTAAAGGCGCAGGCATGATCGACGCGCCACTAGGTCGTACACCAGCACATGCTAAAGACGGCCTTTTAAACATTATGGCTGCAGGCGATATTGATACATTCAATAAAGTTAAACCAGTACTGGAAGATCAAGGTGAAAACGTTTTCCATCTTGGCGAGCTAGGTGCAGGTCATACAACTAAGCTTATCAACAACTTTATGGGTATGACGACAGTATGTGCTATGTCACAAGCATTTGCAGTGGCAGAGCTTGCTGGTGTTGACCGTCAACAACTTTTCGACATTATGTCGACTGGTCCATCTAACTCACCATTTATGCAATTTTGTAAAAACTATGCAGTTGATAATGTTAGCGACCTTGGTTTCTCGATTGCTAATGCAAACAAAGATTTAGGCTACTTCCTACAAATGGTAGAAGACCTAGGTACTGAATCAAAAATCGCTGAAGGTTCATCAGCTAACCTACAAGCAGCGTTTGACGCTGGTATGGGTCAAGGTAACGTTCCTGAAATTTTTGATTACTTCAAAAAGTTAGAAAAGTAATACTTCTCGACCTTATTGAGCGCTTTGAGCTTTAACTTAAAGCGCTTTAACACACATGACACCAATTGACTAAAGTCTTTGTGCAATGTCAGCTTTTTTTAATTCTGATGAAGCACTACTTTCAGTCACAACGAAAAAGAGTTAACTATGCGTTTGATTAATACAATAAAGCTTAGTCTAGTTCTCATCGGTTGCATATCCACACAAGTAGCGGCCAAAGATTATTTTATAGAAAATAAACAAGCTTTTAATGATATCGCAGCTAATCTAGTTGCTGGCGACAAAGTAGTACTTAAAAATGGTACTTGGTCTGACTTCGAAATTTTACTTGAAGGCCAAGGTACAAAAAACTCTCCTATTATATTAACCGCTGAAACTAACGGAAAAGTAATTCTATCAGGTCAATCTAACCTAAGACTTGCAGGTAAATACCTTGAAGCCTCAGGTTTAGTATTTAAAGACGGCTACACACCGAGCTCAGCTGTAATAGAATTTCGTAAAAATAAAAATGAATTAGCCTACAATTCACGAGTTACTCAAACAGTAATCGATAATTACAGTAATCCAGACAAACGAGAGTCTGATTATTGGGTTGCCTTATATGGACAACATAACCGCTTTGATCATAGTCATTTAGTTGGCAAACGAAATAAAGGTGTGACAGTTGCTGTTCGTTTAAACACTAAAGCAAGCCAGGAAAACTATCATCGTATAGATAACAACTATTTTGGCTACCGTCCTACTTTTGGTTCTAACGGTGGTGAAACCCTGCGTATTGGCACAAGCCATTACTCACTAACTGATTCGCATACATTGGTTGAAAATAATTACTTTGAACGTACCAATGGTGAAGTAGAAATTGTTTCGGTTAAATCAGGCAAAAACATCCTTCGTAATAACGTATTTTATGAAGCGCGCGGTACATTAACGCTGCGCCATGGTAACGGCAATCTTATAGAAGAAAATATTTTTATTGGTAATGGTGTTGATCACACAGGTGGTATCCGCGTTATCAATAAAGATCAAATTGTAAGAAATAACTACCTACAAGGCCTAACAGGCTATCGTTTTGGCAGTGGTTTTACTGTGATGAACGGCGTACCAAATTCATCTATTAATCGTTATCACCAAGTAGAAAATGCGACGATTGAAAACAACACATTTATAAATGTGCGTCATATTCAACTTGCTGCAGGTAGCGATGCTGAGCGTAGCGCAGCCCCAAAAAATAGCGTAATGAAAAACAACTTAATCATAAACCAAGATGGTGAACAGCCATTTACAACATTCGACGATGTAAGTGGGTTAGTATTAAGTAACAACATTGCAGATACAAAAGTGCTTTCTGAGCTAACGTACGGTGTAAAAAAAGATAAAATCACGCTTGAAAAAGCAAGTAATGGTCTACTTTACCCAACATCTAAAAGTTTAAATGTAGGTGCAAAGCGCGATTTAAAAGTACTTAAAAAAGAAGATACCGGTGTTAGCTGGTATGCAAAAGTACCTGCTTTAGTTGATTTTGATTCTGGTAAGACACATTCTGTTAAAGCTGATGTAAGTGCATTACTAGACGCTATTGATAATGCAGAGTCGGGCGATGTTCTAGAGCTAGCGCCTGGCCAGTATGATGTGTCTAAACTGGTTAAAATTGATAAAACGTTGACAATTAAAGCGAAGCAGAGCGCAAAGGCTAAACTTACTTTTCAACGCTCTACCTTGTTTGAAATACATGATGGCGGCAGCTTAAAACTAGATGGTTTATCAATTTCAGGTGAAAACGCGCCAGATGCAATAGGTAACAGCATTGTTCGTACGCAAAAATGGGGTATGGTTGATAATTACCGCTTTGTAATGACCAACTCAGAGTTAAATGCTTTAGATATTAATCATTCATTCCATTTCTTTATCACTGGTAAAGGTGCAATGGCTGACGAAATTATTGTTACAGGTAATACCTTTAATACAGTAACAGGTGACATCTTACGTCTAAATACTGAAATTGAAGACTTAGGTGTTTATAACGCGGAATACGTCATTGTAAATAATAATACATTTAATAATGTAGAAGGCGGTGTACTTAAGCTTTACCGTGGTGGCACTGATGAAAGTACATTTGGTCCTCATTTTGAAATGACAAATAACACGCTTAATAACGTTGGCCTTGGTAAGCGTAACAAAGAGCAAGCGAGCATTTATGTTCACGGTGTTCAGGTTACTAATATCAAAGATAATAAATTTGTTAAATCTGCTCCTATTGTTGTAGAGCACACAGTAGGCGAGCCTAAAACTGAAATCTCAGGCAATACATTTGATGCAACTAAAGTACCAAGTGTTAAAGAGTTAAGAGTTAAAGGCCCACACACGGCAGTATTAAAAAATAACAACATTTTAAATAAGGCAGGGTAAATACTATGTACTTATTAAAATGCCAAACACGTTTTAAAATAGCTGCTATAGCTGCAATTACATTACTTACATCATTGGGGGCGCATGCAGCGCACCCAAACTTAGTGATTACTACTGATGATGTTAAGCAAATGCGCCAAGCAATTAGTAGCAACGGTAGCTCAAAGTTTGCTACTGCGTTTGAATCGCTAAAAGCGCAAGTAGATGAACAAATTGCAAAGCCTATCACTGTACCAGTTCCAAAAGATGGCGGTGGTGGTTATACACATGAGCGCCATAAGAAGAATTACCAACTTATGTACAACGCGGGCATTATTTATCAATTAAGCCAAGATGATAAATACGCAAACTATGTACGTGATATGTTACTTGAGTATGCAAAATTATACCCAACGCTTGGTCTGCATCCAAAACGTAAAATGGACTCGCAAAATCCAGGTAAGTTTTTTTGGCAAAGCCTAAATGAAGCAATGTGGCTTGTGTACACAATACAAGCTTATGATCTAATTTATGACTCGTTAAATGCCGATAATATTAAAACAATCGAGAATGACTTACTCCGTCCTGTTTCGTTGTTCACATCTGTAGGCCAACCGTCTACATTTAATAAAGTACATAACCATGGAACATGGGCAACAGCGGGTGTTGGCATGGCAGGGTATGTATTAGGTGAACCTGAGTGGGTAGAAAAATCATTATACGATTTAGAAAAGTCGGGTAAGGGTGGCTTTATTAAGCAGCTAGAGATGCTGTTTTCACCACAAGGTTACTATAACGAAGGTCCTTACTATCAACGCTTTGCACTATTACCATTTGTAACGTTTGCTAAAGCGATTGAAAACAACGAACCACAACGAAAAATCTTTGAATATCGCGATGGCATATTATTAAAAGCGATTGATACGACGATTCAACTTAGCTACAACGGTTTGTTCTTCCCAATTAACGATGCAATAAAAAGTAAAGGCATCGATACCATTGAGTTAGTAAATGGGGTAACGGCAGCGTATGGCTTAACCAACGATGCAGGTTATTTAGATATTGCTAAGCAACAAGACCAAATAATTCTTTCTGGTGATGGGTTAAAAGTGGCTCAAGCACTTGATAACAACATGACAAAACCTTATTCGTTTAAATCTGTTGCCTTCGGTGATGGTAATGACGGTAAACAAGGTGCTTTAGTTGTAATGAGAACGCAGGTAGGTGGCGATCAAGCGCTACTGTTTAAACCTGCTGCACAAGGTTTGGGCCATGGTCATTTTGATAAATTAACATGGCAGTTTTACGACCACGGAAATGAAATTGTATCTGATTATGGCGCAGCACGTTTTTTAAATGTAGAAGCTAAATACGGCGGTCGTTATTTACCTGAAAACGAAACTTACGCTAAACACACTGTTGCGCACAATACGGTAGTGGTTGACGAAACAACGCATTTTAATGCAAATGTTGAAGTAGGAAATAGTAATTACCCTACACTTAACTTTTTCGAAACAAATAAATACGGCACGGTTTCAAGCGGCGAAATAAGCACAGCTTATAAAGGCGTTGATCTTGAGCGTACGCTTGCACTTATTAACTTACCTGAACTACAAAGCACAGTTGCACTTGATATATTTGATGTTGCTGCAAATAAAGCGCATCAGCTTGACCTGCCTTTGCATTATAAAGGCCAGCTTATCGATACCAGCTTTGAGTTAAAAGCAAATGCAACGCAGCTGTCTGCTCTAGGTACTAAAAATGGCTACCAACATCTATGGCTTAAAGCTCAAGCGCAACCTCAAAGTGGTTTAGCTAAAGTAACGTGGCTAAACGAAAATGGTCGTTTTTATACGCAAACAAGCTTGGTTAAAGGTGATGAGTCTTTCTTGTTTACTCAAATAGGCGCAAATGACCCTCACTTTAATTTACGCAACGAAAATGGTTTTATTCGTCGTGTTGAGGGTCAAAAGCAACATAAGTTTATATCTGTATTAGAGCCACATGGTGAGTACAACCCAAGTAAAGAATATACCCTAGAAGCTGTTAGTCGAGTTACAAAGCTTGAATATAGTCAGCAGGGCGATTTAACACTTGTTGAACTTGATATTAAAGGCAACTCATATTTAGTGGCTATTAATAAAGCACAAACATCAGCTAAAAACACATTCAATTATCAAAATAAAGAGTTCACTTTAAATGGCCGATTAGGCGTTTATATGATGAACAATAATCAGGAGTAAATAGGATGCAAAAGCAAAGCGCAAACTTTTCATTTGGTAACGAGACCGAAATAGAAGACTTAGGAAATGGTCTAAAACGTCAAATGCTAGGTTATAACGAAGAGCTAATGGCTGTTAAAATTTGGTTTGAGAAAGGGGCTATTGGTTATAACCATGCTCACAGACATTCTCAAGTAACGTATGTTGTTGAAGGTGAGTTTCACTTTAACATTGATGGCGTAACTAAAATCTTAAAACCGGGTGATAGCTGCTTAATCCCACCATTTGCTGATCATGGAGCTACCTGCCCAACAGGCGGAATCCTGATTGATACTTTTAGCCCCGCGCGTGAAGACTTTCTTGAGGATTAATTATGCAACTTAAAGGCTTACGTTGGTGGGTTATAGCGCTAATAGCGCTAGCTACCATTATTAACTATATCGACCGCCAAGCACTTAGTGTGCTTTGGCCGGACATTGTTGAAGATTTATTTCCTGATGAATCAGCGCTAGAACGTAAACAAATATACGCTAATATTTCTATTGTGTTTGTATTTGCTTATGCATTTGGTCAGGCAATCTTTGGTAAAATATTTGACTGGGTGGGCACACGCTTCGGTTTTGTACTATCAATAGGTGTTTGGTCTATTGCAACCGTTGCGCATGCATTTGCACAAGGTGTACTTAGTCTTAGTATTTTTCGCGCAATCTTAGGTGTAGCAGAAGCCGGTAACTGGCCTGGTGCAGCTAAAGGTAACGCAGAATGGTTCCCTACTAAAGAACGTGCTTTAGCACAGGGTATTTTTAACTCTGGCGCCGCAATTGGTGGCATTATTGCTATTCCTTTAATTGCTTATTTAACTATCTACTTTAGCTGGCAAATGGTGTTTGTTTTTGTTGGTGCATTAGGTTTCCTTTGGTTAGTTCCATGGTTAATTTTAGTTAAAGCACCGCCTAGCTCACATCCTTGGCTGACTGCCGAAGAACGTGAATATATCTTAACGGGTCAAAGACGTGTTGATGACAACGGTGATGTAACTGGTGAAGACGAAGAAGAATATAACCCTACAACTGCTGAGTTACTTTCTCGTAAGCAAAGCTGGGGTGTAATCATTGCCTCTGCCGCAATTGACCCAATTTGGTGGTTATTTGTTTTTTGGATCCCTATTTACCTAAACGAAGTATACGGTATGGATGTTAAATCTATTGGTATATACGGTTGGGTACCTTATGTTGGCGCTATGTTTGGTGCTTGGTTTGGTGGCTTATTGGCTCAAAATCGACTCAAAGCAGGTTGGAATACAGATAAAACACGTAAGCTTACTATTACGCTGGGTTGTTTAATTATGTTACCAGCGCTACTTGCAATGGCAAATCCAGGCGGACCAACAACAGCGGTACTAATTATGGCTGTTATCTTATTTGGTTTTCAAACTGCAATTGGTAACGTGCAAACACTACCAAGTGATTTGTTAGGTAAAAAAGCAGTGGGTACATTATCAGGTTTTTCTGGTATGGCGGCAAAGCTTGGTGCTGTAGGTCTTACATCGCTAGTACCTTTTCTTACTGCTGATGGTAACTACACACCAGCATTTGTAATTGGTGCTTCTTTAGCCATCATAGCAATGGCAGCTGTTTGGATTTTAATTCCAAAAATAGAACCTCTTAAAAAGCCTCAATAATCTAGATAATAACTGCTATGCCAACATATTTTGTATAAGTGCATAGCAGTTAACTACATAGGGTAACTTCCAAGATGAAAAATATTTACTTTATCGGTGAATGCATGGTCGAGCTTAGAGCTATGAGCGCGGCAACACTGCACCAATCATTTGCAGGCGATGTTTATAATTCTGCAGTGTATTTAAAACGTTGCTTCCCGCAGGTTACTACTTCGGTTGTTACGGCTTTAGGTCAAGATAATTTAAGTAAAAAAATGCTAGAACGCTTTGAAAGTGAACAAATAAATACGCAACTTGTATTTGCTCACGACACCAAAGTACCTGGTATGTACTACATAGAAACTGATGAGCATGGTGAGCGTAGCTTTATTTATTGGCGCAATGATTCTGCAGCTAAAAAGGTTGTTGATTTTTTAGATGCTGATGCACTCGAGCAGCTTAGCCAAGGTGATATGTTTTTCTTTTCAGGAATTTCATTAGCAATAATTGAAGAAAGTGCACGTGAAGACTTTTGGAAAGTGGTAAAGCAGCTTAAAGATGCTGGGGTTAAAATCGTTTTCGATCCTAATTACAGAGCACGTTTGTGGAATAGTGTAGAGGAAACAAAAGAGCAGTATCATTTAGCCTTTACGTTTGCAGATATTACCCTACCAGGCGTTGAAGATTTAACAACACTTTATGACGTTCATAGCGTAGAAGCAGTTGTTGAATATTTAAAGCCTTACCAAATTGAAGAAATTGTTGTTAAAAATGGCCCTGAATCGGTAGTGACAAAAGAGGGCGATACGCTTCAAAGCCACACCATAATACCGGTAACAAATGTTGTAGATACGACATCCGCAGGCGATGCCTTTAACGGTGTTTACTTAGGTGCACGTTTATCTGACAAATCAATTTCAAGTGCTGTACAACTTGCTGCAAAAGCGGCAGGGACTGTTATACAGCAACCAGGTGCTATTGCTCCAAAAGATATATTTCAGCTAGCAATGGCTGAAGCTGGGATCTGATACCAACTTTTATTAAAAACATGATCACCTTAGCGTATTAAATAATTCACTAACTACGTTAAAAATTATTTATATAGAGCAACTATGTATCATAATTTTAGCCTTGTTATTGAGCTATTTTCTTGTCGCTATAATAGCTCATTAATTTAATGCAATTGGTATAACAAAATAATTAAACATTAAAGGCCGCCATACCTCGGCCGCATTACTTTTTATAAAGGAACAACGTTATGACTCGCTTTTCTGAACTTATGGCAGGACAAACACTGCTACCTATAATTCAAGCAGATACTCCAGAGCAAGGTGTTCAAATAGCGAAAGCTATGGCCAATGCTGGGCTTACTTTAGTTGAAGTAGTGCTAAGAACAGAGGCATCAATAGAGGCATTAAAAGCTATTAAAGCACAGGTGCCTGAGCTAAAAGTAGGTGCGGGAACAGTCATCAATACTGATATTTTGGAGCAAGCACTTGAAGCGGGTTCTGATTTTATTGTAACCCCAGCGGTGTCTCCTGCGTTACTTGAAGCACTTGCTAAATGTAATGTGCCAGTACTTCCTGGTGTATCAAACACCGGTGATATTTTAATGGCGCTTGAATATGGCTTTGAAGAGCAAAAATTATTCCCAGCATCGCTTGCCGGTGGCGCTCCTTTTGTGTCAGCTGTGTCGTCAGTATTTAGAGCAGTCAGCTTTTGTCCTACAGGTGGCGTTAGCGAAAGTAACAAAATGGACTATCTTTCTTTAAATAATGTATTCGCCGTTGGCGGTACTTGGATAGCGAAAAAAGAATGGGTTGAACAAGAAAATTGGCAAGCAATTACTGATTCTTGTATCCAGGCTTTAAAATAGAAAGGATTTCATAAATGAATTATTTAGCCCCAACAATACTACCAGGCGTAATCGTTGGCGACGAAGTAAGTGCTGTGTACGAGCATGCACGTACTAATCAATATGCGTTGCCAGCGGTAAATGTTGTTAGTACAACATCTATTAATGCGACGCTAGAAGCTGCTAAAAAGAAAAACTCGCCCGTTATTATTCAGCTTTCTAATGGTGGAGCACAATTTTTTTGTGGTAAAAGCTTATCTTTACCAGAGCAACAATCTGCTGTGCTTGGGGCGGTAAGTGCTGCAAGATATGTACATTCAGTGGCAGCACATTATGAAGTAGCAGTGATGCTTCACACTGATCACGCAGCTAAAAAGCTACTACCTTGGATTGATGGTTTGCTTGATGAAGGTGAAAGACACTTTGAACTGACTGGCAAACCATTGTTTAGCTCACATATGATTGATCTGTCAGAAGAGCCTTTAGAAGAAAATATCGAAATTTGTGAACGTTACTTAACGCGTATGGCAAAAATAGGTATGACGCTTGAAATTGAGCTTGGTTGCACGGGTGGCGAAGAAGACGGTGTTGATAACTCACACTTAGATAGTTCTGCTTTATACACTCAACCTGAAGATGTTGCATTTGCTTACGAACGCTTAAGTCGTATTAGCCCTAACTTTATAATTGCAGCCTCTTTTGGCAATGTTCATGGTGTATATAAACCGGGTAACGTTGTTCTTACGCCAACTATTTTAAAAGATTCACAAGCTTACGTATCAGAAAAATTTAATCTACCAAGTAACTCAATTAACTTTGTTTTTCATGGTGGTAGTGGTTCTGAGTACAGTAAAATTGCAGAGTCTTTAACGTATGGCGTAGTGAAGATGAATATTGATACCGATACGCAGTGGGCGTGTTGGACAGGTATTTTAGATTACTACAAAGACAAGCAAGCATACCTACAAGGGCAAATTGGTAACCCTGACGGGGATGATAAGCCAAACAAGAAATACTATGACCCTCGTGTATGGCTGCGTCATTCAGAGCAAAGTATGGTTGCAAGGTTAGAGCAATGCTTTGACGATCTAAATTGTGTAAACAGGTATAGCGCATGAAAAGATTAAATACAGTATTGAAAGAAGACGGTGTAGATACCGATCTTATTTTACTTATTCGCACAATTTTAGCGACCAGTAAAGAAATTGCTTTTCGAGTAAGCCAAGGTGAATTAGCCGGTGTTTTAGGCTCAACTCTGAATGAAAACGTTCAAGGTGAAGTTCAAAAAAAGCTTGATGTAATCGCAAACCAACTACTTAAAGACATCCTACTTGATGATAGCAGTGTACGATCTGTTGCATCAGAGGAAGAAGATCATGCGGTAGGTGGCCATCCTGAAGGTAAGTTTATTGTTGCTTTTGACCCGTTAGATGGCTCTTCTAATATTGATGTTAATGGGCAAATAGGCACTATATTTACTATTTACTTAGCCCGTGATGATGTTCCTTTTGACAGCGACGAGCAATTTAGTCAGCCCGGTGTAAATCAAGTATGTGCAGGCTATGTGTTATATGGCCCTTCATCATTACTTGTAATGAGTACTGGCGGTCCTACGCGTTGTTATACGTTAGACTCAACACATGGCGGTTACTTACTGACAAATAAGCAGTTAAGTGTGCCAGAACAAAGTCGTGAATTTGCCGTTAATATGGCTAACTACCGTTACTGGGACGAACCAACACAAGTGTATTTTGATAAATTGCTATACACCTGTGAAAGCTTTGAAAAAAGCTCAATGCGTTGGAATGCAGCGATGGTAGGCGACGTTCATCGTATTTTATGCCGAGGCGGGTTATTTTTGTATCCACAAGATAAACGCAGTGGTAACGATAACGGAAAAATAAGACTGCTTTATGAAGCAAACCCGTTAGCACTTTTAGTTGAAAACGCAGGTGGTAAAGCAACCTCTAGAGGAACGCGAATTTTAGATATTGCGCCAACTAGCTTGCACCAGCGTGTGCCTGTTGCTTTGGGTTCAAATGAGCCTGTAGAGTTTTATAATAACGCCATGTTATAAAACAGCACTCAAAAAAAGGGGTAAGAAAATTGCCCCTTTTTTTACCCTTAATTTTAATTCTCTTTGTAAATCATCCTCTTTATACAAACTCACTTCTTTTCTTATTGTCTTCAAATAAGAATACTTCACATATATTTAATAATATTACCTACTAAACCCTATATAAAACTAAGTTTTTACTATAACGCTATGTATCTTCAACGTTATTTTTCACAATTGAATTCAATTTTTAACCAAAAATAAAAGTCCAAGGTTAACTTGGTGTTTATTTATTGTTATTTAATTAGGTGGGGATAGTGGAAAAACTTATTTTATTGTGGTTATATTACCAAGTTGGTTAACAATTCATTTGCAATTTAAATGAATTTGGTAATAAACACATGATTTATTTGGTAACACACACAATAGATAGCCAAATATTAAAACTATAAATTTGGAGAATAGAGCCACCATGAAATTCAAACATTTTGCGCTATGCGCTATTGCAGCTGCAATCGTTGGTTGTGACACAAACTCAAACAACAATGACAACAACTTGGGCTCTATTGCTCTTAGTGGAACTGTTACAAGCGGACAAACATTAACAGCTGAAGTTAGTGACCCTGATGGTATCTCAGGTGACGTGACTTACTACTGGTATGCAGATGGTGAGGCAATTGCTGGTGCAAATAGCGCTTCATTTACATTGACTGACGATCAGATAGGGTTACCAATTACAGTTCAAGGGCTTTATACCGATGATGGCGGTATTAATGAATCGCATATTACAGAACCAACCGCAGATGTTGCCGCAATCGCATTTCCTGCAAGTTTAACTATTACAGGTGACGCGCTAGTTGGTTCGCAACTAACTGCTAATGTAGCTGACGACAATGGCTTTGATGGCGATACAGTAACTTATAAATGGTTTGCAGATGACGTAGAAATTGCTGATGAAGCACTTTCAACGCTTACGTTAACAGACGCACAGTTTGGTACAGTTATTACAGTTAGTGCATCTTTTGAAGATAGCCGTGGGTTTAACGAGTCTGTAACTTCAGCCGGTACAGAGGTTGTCACACGAACAAACTCAGAAGGCGAAGTCACAATTAGCGGCACGCCAACTGTTGGAAATACATTAACAGCAGAAATTAATGATACCGATGGGGCGACAGGAGATATCACTTATCAATGGCTTGCTGACGCACAAGAGATAGATGGCGCAATAGAGAGCACCTTTACAGTTGATGCATCACTTTTAGGTCAAAAAATAAGTGTTCAGGTTGCTTATACAGATGATAATGGGTTTATCGAGGATAATACATCAGAGGAAACAATTGCTGTTTCTGCTGTTGCGGTTGACGAAGTCGGTAGCGTAGCCATTATGGGTGTAGTGCCTTATTTAACAAATGGCGAGTTAACCGCTGAGATAACTGATAACAACGGCGTTGAAGAGGCTAACGTTACTTATACTTGGTCTGCTGATGGTGTTGAAATAGCAGGGAGCAATAGTAAAACATTTACGCCTTCTGATTACGCTGGCTCAATAATGTCAGTAAAAGCCACGTATACAGATAATGATGGCTTTGCGAGTGAGGTTACAAACTCACTTGATACATTGGTTTACACTCAATTAGTTAGTAACCCTGAAACACTCCTTGGTGCTATAAGTGGTGGTTTAGCTGACGGTGATGTTATTGGCTTAAACACCGGTGTTTATGCTGATATGGACGCAATTTTATTAACCAGTGCAGTAACGCTTCGCGCTGTAGAAGGTCAAACTCCTGTACTTAGTGGTGAAGTATGTGTGCATGTAGCTGCTGGAGTAGATGGCGCTGGGTTAACAGGGCTTACCTTTAAGAATATAGATACTAAAGCGGGTGCATTTTGTGAAACCGAAGAAGGTGCTGTTATTTACTCAGAAGGGGATAACTTTACTTTTTCGCAAAACACGATGGATGGAGAAGAAGCGACACTCAATAACTCTGAATACCATTGGCTGATGATAAAAGGTCAAAGTGCGTTGGTTGAGCGAAATACATTTTCTAATCGAAATGTAGCAGAAAAAGGGTCTGTGATAAAAATATCATCATCAAGCTCTGATCACGTTATTCAATATAATTTATTTAGTGACAGTGATAATCCAAACTTTGATCAATCAAGTTTATACTTAATCAATGCAGGTAGTACAACGGGTAGTGGTGCAGCTGATAACGCAAACTTTACTATTCAGTATAACCGCGTAGAAAACTTTGTAACGGGTCGTCGTTTAATGCGTGTACAAACTTCTGGCGCAACCATCAAAGGCAATACAATCGTAAATCCTAATGGTGGTATTTCATTAGAAGATGGTGGATTTAATAGTGTTACAGACAACATTATTATTCGTACTACAGATATTGCAAGCTCAAGCGATAGACCTGCTGGGGTATTGATCACACCACTTGGTCATACTGTGAGTAACAACTACATTGCTGGTATTCGTTCTGGTAATAAAGAAGCGGGCGGTATTGTATTTACGGCAAATCCATTTTCGCAAGCTGACGGCGGTGTGCCAAACTCGGGTAACCAAGCTGTGCTTGATAGCGCTGGCGACTTTACACTAAATGTAACAAACAATACGGTTTTGAATTCACAGCAACCTATTGTATTTAGTACGGAAATAGGCTCTAAAGCACCAACAAGTGATTGCGATGAGTTAACCGCAGCGAATGCGCCGGTACTCTATGGGCTGACCAAAAATGCGTTTGTTATAAACTTTAATGGAAATTTAATTGCAAACGGTTTAGGTGATCAAACAGATGCAGATACAATAAACAGCAGTGCTACAACTCAAGGCCTATTTTACCCAAATACACTTGATAGTGACCATGCTTTTGAATATGACTGTGACTTAATTAATCATGACAGCTCGCTGCTAAGTAACAACTTTGGTTATATGGATAGTCGAGTATCAGGCGATGCAAGCGGTGACTGGGTTGAAATTAGAAAACTAAATGGTAATGGCGCATTCGATACTGATGGTGCAATTGACCAAGACCCAGCAACTAACGGTAAAGAAGTGCTTGAGTACGTTACAGCAGCAAGTACGTTATTAGAAACAGACCCTGCAGGCCTTCAGGCAGAGGCGGGTGCTAAAGGTCTTCATTATATTCAATCATCTGAAGTAGGTGTTGGATCTACATGGAAAATACAAAACGATTAAGTAACCAAATAATCAGTTAACTTTTAAAAGCCCCAAATTTGGGGCTTTTTTATTATTTATTAATAATCACCACACTTTTCTCAACCTACATTACCCATTTATCGACTAGTTTAGATCTATATATATTCTAGTAAAAAACCTGCCTGACCTACTGGTAATGCCGTTAAGTTAAAATTGGTATACCTTATGGTAATATTAAAACGTCAAATTGGTTGATCATCGTGCTGGGTTTAAGTATATTAATGTCAAAGGTCACATAAAATATACATCAGCATAACAAGCTAACACACTAAAATCACACAACAACAACCAGCGGAGAATTCAAATGTCGTTGAAGTCACGAGATAACAATAATTCTACAACAGGGCAGTTTGCAATGCGCCCAGTTGCAAAATGGGTAAGAACAGCGGTCATCGCAGGTATGGCAAGTTCTTGCGTATTTACAGCAAGCGCACAGGAAGATCAGGGAAAAGCGACAGAAGTTGAAGAAGACGTTGAAATAATTAGTGTTACAGGTACACGTAGAACGATTCAAGACCAAATAGCAATTAAACGTGAAGCAACAACGGTAGTTGATGGCCTGTCATCTGAAGATATTGGTGATTTACCAGCACTGTCTATCGGTGAAGCACTAGAATCAATTACAGGTGCTGCATCTCATCGTGAAAACGGTGGTGCTACAGAAATCACTATCCGTGGTCTTGGTCCATTTTTAAGTGCAACACACATTAATGGTCGTGAAGCGACTAATGGTAGTGGTGACCGCTCAGTTAACTTTTCGCAGTTTCCTTCTGAACTTGTAAAAAAAGTAGCGATATATAAAACGCAAGATGCCTCAATGATTGAAGGTGGTGTTGCAGGTGTTATTGCACTTGAAACTATAACTCCACTTGATTTTGGCAAACAACGTGTATCAGCTGAGGTTAAATTAAACTATAACCCAGACGAAGGTAATGTAGATAACTCGCTGCAAAGTGACGCGGGTTACCGTGGCACGTTTAGTTATGTTGATCAGTTTGAATTTGATAACGGCCAAGCCGTTGGTGTGTCTTTTGGTGTACAGCGCCAAGATATCAGCCAACCAGAAGCTGAATACAGAAGCTCTAGCCCATCAGGTTCTTCATTATGGGCGTGTTTAAACGATCCAACTAATACCAATGAAGGTTTTTATCGTAGCAGCGCAGGCGACTGTGAAGACCAAGTTAGTGGCGACAAATTAAAAAACCAAGGCTACCAAACCAAAATTGATCCTGAAACGGGTAAAGCCGAAAGCGATGGTACTCCGTATGCTTGGACTGGCAGTAGTCGCAGTTTTCGTCAAAATGAAACATCAGATGAACGTGATGCAGTGTTTTTTGCACTGCAATACCAACCGTCAGCGGATTGGGATGTTAACTTTGATGCGCAAATTTCAGATAGAACACAACAAGAAGCACGCCACGATTTAATTTTTTTACAAAAACGTGCTACACCAGGTGTAACCGGTCCAACACTTGTCACTAACGATGTAGGTGGTATTTTACATTGGGAAGGTGAAGAGCGCATTGAATCAGCGGGTGAGCAATTCTCTCGTGAAGAAAACTATCAAGGTTATGGCATAAATATAGAACATACAGTTACCGATAGATTAACTGTTGATTTAGATTTAGCGTACTCAAAAACAGAACGCGAAGAACTTCAAATATCTAACCGTGGTAGAACCTCAAGCCAAACTTTCTTTTCTTGGGATATGGGCGATGAAATTCCTCATTTCACATTAACAGACTTTGACGTAACAGATATTTCAAACTTTACAGATAGCCTAAGAACACGACTTGATCGTGAAAATGTTCGTGAAAACGAAGTTATCTCAGCGCGACTAGATTTTGACTATGCGCTAGATGGCAATGTTTTTACCAGTGTTCAAGGTGGTATTAGAACATCTGAAATGACCTTCCTACAGTATGGTGGTGGCCAAGGTAACGGTTCAAGAAACGAGTTTACACTAGACTCTGGTACTGAAGCGCTTGACGTATTACAAGGTTGTCAAATCGATTTCCCTGAATCAGGCTTTTTATCGAGTGTATCTGATGGCGATATCGTAACAAATGTTGATAGCGACGGTAACGTTGTAGCTAGCGGCACAGGTTCATCATGGGCTACTTACGACAACGTATGTTTCTCACAAGCTGTAGCGGGTTCTAACGTTGATGGTGTGTTTGCTTACCCAGAAGTTGAATATGAAAATACGGGTACAATTGATGTAACAGAAAAAACAACATCAGTGTACTTAATGGCTAACTACGATACTGAAATGTTTGGCAAATTCATTCGCGGTAACTTTGGTCTTCGTATTGTAGACACAGAAGTAACTTCGATTGGTTTTAGAAATAGCTTTGATGTTGTAACAAGTGATACCGGTGTACTGTCTCTGGTTGAATCTGATAACGGTTCACTGGATAAAATAAAAAGCGGTGGCGATTACACTAAGTATTTACCAAGCTTTAACCTAGTTATTGATTACAGCGAAGATATTTTATTCCGTGCAGGTATATACCGTGGTATGTCGCGTGCAGATCCATCTGATTTAGGATACAGCCGTACGTTCGAAGAAGATAAAGATGGTACAGCAACTTCAATCAGCGATTTATTAGTCGGTGTAAATGGTTCTGGTAACCCAGACACTCAACCGCTTATGTCGTGGAATTATGATGCTGCGTTTGAATGGTACCCTAACGAAGATTCAATCTTAGCGTTAAGCTTATACTACAAACAGTTCAACGGTGGTTTTCAACAACAAACAGTAATTGAAGATTTTACTGTTGCCGGTGAAACTGTTTCATTACCAATTACCAACTCTGTTACGTCAGACGAGGACAGTGAAATACTAGGCCTTGAAGCTTCATTTTCTTACCGCTGGGATAATGGCATCGGTATGAAATTTGGTTACAACTATGCAGACACTGACTTTGAGTTCCAAGATAGCTTATACGGCGATACGTTTGAGACTGACGTAGATGGTAATACTACACAGTTAACTGACGGTATTATTGAGTCGGCTTCAGTACCTGGTTTTTCAAAGCATGTATTTAGTAGCCAGCTGTACTACCAAATTGGTGGATTTGATACTGCTGTTATTTACAAATATCGTAGTGAGTATTTCCAACCATATACTACAAATGGTACTCGACTTCGTTATGTTGATGGCGTAGGCGTATGGGAAATGCGCGCATCATACAAAATCGATGAGCACTTTAGAGTTAAAGCAGAAGCAATTAACTTGTTCAGCGCACCTAAATCACAAGATTTCTTTGTTGAAGGAAACTTAGGTGAAGTGAATGACTACGGCCCACGCTTATTCTTAGGCTTAAGCTACAAGCTGTAATAATGGTTAAACATTAAATCTCATTAAAAAGGCGGTTTTACCGCCTTTTTTGATCCCTAAATTCTTCAATTTTATATTTTCAATAGCGCTAATAAATAGCACTCAACACAGCTCGCTCTCTAATAACGCTTCTTGACTCAAAACTAAATTGGTTAACCAATAATGCCATTTATTCAGCACGCCCAACATCATCGGTTTCTCCTTCCTAAATTATTTCATTTTTAAAACACTAACTCTTTTAACCCTTGTAATTGACAGCTCAATTTCTAATTAAATTTAAAATCAATAAATAACATGAACTTAAAATATACTTTATGATTTTAAATTATAGGTTAGTTAAGTTTTTCTATTTTGGTAATAACATATTGCATAATATTTGATCTAAATTTATTACCAAAAGGTTGACCTTTTTATAGTTGAGTGTAAATATAAAGTTAAGAATCTGTAATAATTAAGGGCTTTTAATAAAAACAATAAAGTAGCTGGTTAAACATAGCATTTCACACACACAGGAAAAAAACTATGAGTCACAAGTTATCTAAAATTACACTGGCAGTTATATCGGCAACCGCACTTGGTATGTCTTTGTCTACACAGGCGCAAGAAGCTCCAAAAAAAGCTGCAGACGATCTTGAGGTTATCGAAGTTTCAGGCATTCGACAATCGCTTACAAATGCGCTTGCACAAAAGCGTTCAGCAGATAGCCTTGTTGAGATTATTGAGGCAGTCGATATTGGTAAGCTACCAGATCAAAACCTCGCAGAAGTACTTGAAAATGTAACGGGGATTCAAATTACCCGTGAAGCAGGGGTAGGTACGGGCGTTCAAATTCGTGGTACCAATGCTAATCGTACAGAAGTGAACGGCGTATCAACAGTTGGCTCAGGGTCTGGACGAAGTGGCATTAGTTTTGAAGATGTATCAGCTGCAATCATCTCCGGTGTAGAAGTAATTAAATCACCTGAAGCAAAAACAATCGAAGGCTCTGTGGGCGCAACAATAAACCTTAAAACAATTCGCCCGTTACAGTTAAATGAAACTCTAGGCTCAATTAGAGTTCAAGGTGAAGATAGTAGCTTATCAACAGATGGTGTTACTCCTAGGGTATCGGGTGCTTGGGGTGATAACTGGGAGCTTGATTCGGGCGGTAAGTTTGGTGTTGTATTTAGTGGTAGTTACAGTGAGCAAGACGTAACCGCATTTCGTCCTCGTGCTGATAGAGATAATTCGGTAGCCGCTGATAGTGGTGCTGCAAGTGCACAATCGTTTGATTTTCTACCAGTACAATTTTTAATTCAAGATTACGATAATTACGAATACGAGACAAAAAACTTCGCAGGTACATTTGAATATGCACCAAACGATAATATGAAATTCTTTTTTGATGCAGTTGTTAATGATCAAGAGCGCCGCCAAGAAAGCTCAAGAGTACAAGCATCTGGCCTAAGTGATCTTAGAAATGTATCAATACCGAGTGAATTTGAAACAGTTAATTTTGGTTCACTTGACGGACAAAACCTAGGCAGCATACAAGCGGCCGTAAGAGGCGTTATTCCAGTTGAAGACGGTGGTGGCGATCCTAACTTACGTTTTTCTAGCGATACTAATTCACGCATTACAAAGAGCAAAATATTTAGAATAGGGGGCGAATGGCAAGGCGATAGATTATTTGCAAGTGTTGAAGCCTCAACCTCTCGTTCTGATTCAACTACACCAAGCTTTAATACAACGCTTAATTTTATAAATCCAAATGTCGCTACTAATTCGTCAAATGAAAACGGTACTCCTTTTGAGTATGATCTTACAGGTGATGCACTTACATTTGGTATTGCAACGGGGGAGGCAAACGCGCCAACAATGGCTCAATTACTCGACCCTGCAAATGTTGTTCTACGTGATGTAAACCAAGGGCAAGACGAGTCAGAAAATACAGAAGATGCGTTTCGTACAGATTTTACATATTACTTAGATGATGTAATAACGTCAGTCGATTTTGGTTACCGCTACAGCAAAACGAGCAGTATGTCGGATCAAGTTCGCTCTAACGTTGGTTTAAGAAATATGGCTGATAGTCCAACGGGTGATTTATTTGCACAATTATTAACAGCGGGCCCAGATAACTTTAACGATGGTGATGGGCGAGCACTTTATATTCGTGATTTCTTACTTATAAACCCAGAGCTTGCATCCTCTGATCCACAAGCTGTATTAGCAGCACTTAACCAAGCGATTGAAGCTAATAATGCAATAACGGGTTCTGATCGTGGTCCAATAAGTTCACCAACGTCTCAAGTAAATGCGTTTTTTGATATTGAAGAAGAAACACATGCCTTATATGCACAAGCTAATTTTGAGTATGGCATGTTTCGCGGTAACTTTGGCCTACGTTATTTAGAGACTGA
Organism: Pseudoalteromonas sp. NZS100; assembly: GCF_015864815.1. NCBI lineage: Bacteria > Pseudomonadati > Pseudomonadota > Gammaproteobacteria > Alteromonadales > Pseudoalteromonadaceae > Pseudoalteromonas > Pseudoalteromonas sp. NZS100. The sequence continues at coordinate 63,749 of NZ_JADYWM010000012.1, read as the reverse complement.
AGTTACATCGCTAGGTAACTCTGTTACTCAAGATGGAAGTGGCAACGAACTGGTGACTCAAGTAACGTCAAAAGGTGATTACGATTTCTTTTTACCGCGATTTAATTTAGCCGCGAATGTAAGTGAAGATGTGATTGTTCGTCTAGGTTGGTCAAAAGATATCAGACGCCCAGATTTTGATGACCTATCTACGTCTGTTACGTTTGGCACCAGCCCTAATAGTGCAGTTTCAATAGGTAACTCAGGCTTAGAGCCAGAAGAAGTAACCTCTTTCGATATATCCACTGATTGGTATTTTGCACCCGCTGCTTTATTAAGTGTGGGGTACTTTCATAAAACACGTAGCGATTTGCACGTTACACAGCAAGTTGACCCATTTGAAGACCCAAGCACAGGCTTTCGCGATACAAATGGTCCAGAATGTGAAGGCGGCGGCATATTTAACCCAATTGCTGACATAAACGTATTTGGCCCAGATGCTGGTGTAGGGTTATGTGTACCAACACAAACTACTATTAATGATTCTGGTGAAACAACACAGCAAGGCATCGAGCTTGCAGCTCAATACGACTTATCAAATTTTGAAAAAGAGCTAGGCTGGGCATCAGGTTTTGGTGTGGTTGCTAACTATACTTATCAAGAATTTTCTGGTGGTGAATCATTTGACACCGCAACGAGTCGTGCAAATGCTGTTTTTGCATTAACAACCGGTAACCCGGATGCAGACATAAGTGCTAAGCAATCACTCATTGATTTGTCAGAAAACGCATATAACATCACATTCTACTATGAGAAATACGGTCTATCTGCTCGAGCGCGTTACACGTGGCGCGAAGGGTACCGTTCAACTGACTTTGGTAGCACTTCAAGCTTCCCATGGGGTTTCCCTGTTGTACAAGAAGACAGAGGGCAGCTTAATGCCAGCATAAGTTATGATGTGAACGATCAGCTAAATATCGGTATTGAAGCCGTTAACTTAACTGAGTCAGAAGTTAGCCAGTCTTGTGTGAACGAAGGTGCTTTACTTTGTTTCCAAGGTATTACAGACCGCCGTATTACATTTGGCGCAAGCTATAGATTTTAAAAGCTATAGTTAAATCGAGTCTATAAGTGTGTGTATTTAAAGACGCTAAAAGCAAGCCACCTGGCTTGCTTTTTTTTAAATATAATTAGTTAACATTTACAAAAATGATATATTCCACTTTGTATTTTACTTCTCAATACTGTTACTGCGACACTGCCACCAGCAATTATTATTGAGATAGTATTAAACCAATACCTTTATTTTTTAACCTTACCCTTAAGAACATAAATTTCACCATCGAAACTGCCTTGAATAGTCAGTCCTTGGCTTGCCAACTCTTGCAAATATTCAACATGATCATCAGTAATATGCTGGCCTGGGACTAAAAGCGGAATGCCCGGTGGGTATGGAGTAACTAAACCTGCACAAATGCGGTTGTTACTTTTACTAATAGGCACAGATTCGCGGTCGCCATAAAAAGCATCGCTTGGAATACACGCCAAGTCAATGGCTGGTAAATTTTCAGGTAAGCGAGCTCTACGCGTCGATTTCGATAGTTTTACTTTACCGCTGTCTAGCTTTTTCAATGCATTGTACAAACGAATTATTTTTGAGCGCGTGCCGCCAAGCGTCAGTAAAACCAAAATGGTGCTGTGTGTGTATTTTTCTATCTCTAGCCCAATTTCATCCAGTAGATATTTATGAATATCTTTTAATGAGTAAGGTAGCTCACTAATATCAATAAGGATCTTTAATGGGTCGTGGCCCATATTATCACCACTAAAATGCGGGAATATTTCCATAAAGTCTTGCTTAGCTAATACTTTAATTTGCTTAAGCGAGGCCATCTGTTGTTTAAACTCCTCAACATGATTTAGCAGCGCATTGAGCAGCTTATAGCCTTCCATCTCTAATTGCTTTTGGCACACGTCAAGCGATGCAATAAGCTGATATTTAGGCGATGTACTAGCGTAGATACTATAAATCTCTCGAAAGAAATCGGCATCAAAATCGGGGTCGTTAATATGAATATAAGACGCTTGAGAAAACGCCGATACTACTTTATGCGCCGAATGCGTAATGTAGTCAGCCCCTGCATGTATCGCAGAATAATGACGAAAGCTAGGATGAAACAAAGAGTATGCAAACCAGGCTTCATCTATAAACACCTTGATACCATATTGATGAGCATAATCCACGACTTGTTTTAGGTCGCTAAGTAAGCCATCGTAAGTACAACCGGTAAGCACTAGTAATTTAGCATCAGTATTGTTTTCAATTGCTAACTTGATGTCGGCCAACGATGGTGGTGCAAAAATGCCATATTTTGGATTTAAGATACTCGCCAAATAAATGGGGTAGCTGGCTGATTGCAAGATGCCATAGTGTACTGATTTATGGCAATTACGGTCGACAATTACTTTATCTCCCTTGCGCAGCAGTGTCTGCAATATGATTTTATTTGAGGTAGATGAACCATTTGTAACAAAGTAGGTGTGTTTAACTTCAAACGTCGCCGCGGCTGATTCTTGAGCGCGACCAATGGTATTGGTGCTGTCTGATAATGAACCTAGCGAGTCTACCGAAACCGACAGGTCGCCAACAAATACATTGCGGCCGTAAAACTGATAAAAATCTTTGATGTAAGGTGAGTTTCGAAAGCTAGAACCCCCACTATGACCCGGTGTATGCCAAGAGTCGTTTGCTTCACCAACGTAACGACGATACGCCGTCCAAAATGGCGTTTCAGAGCGGTCGTCAAAATCGTTGATCATATAACCTAAAATAGCTTCTGGGTCAGAAATTACTTCATCTTTAAAAAAGAATGATTCGATTTCTTCTGATTCGTTTACGATTTCCAGCCCTTTAGTGTCGTCGCCAATAACATAAACCGGTAACTCAAGACGAATTGCCTTTAACTCTTCAATAAAGCGGCTATACATCCGCTCACCCACTTTGTTGTGCATATCCCAGCTTAGAACTACGGCTTGAATATCACCATCTTCCTCTACACATTCCAGCGCGTGTTTAAGCTCGAGGCATTCAATAATATCGATATGAATATCGTCTCGCTCAAAGTTAGGAATAGTCTTTGACAGATTCGTTGAAAGCCCTTGTAAGGTGGTTGGGTCTTGTTCAATTATCAAGATACGAAGTAGAGGTAGCATAGAGGGTTTCGCAATATAATTTTATAATGCTCACTAGCATAACCAAAGGAGTGTAACTTGTGAAATTAATACTTTGATAATGTTCTAATAATTATTCTATTTCATTGGCTACTACAAATAAGAGGCGCAATGAAATTCATGTGTTTTCTGTTTGCATCGTAAGCATAAAGATTTTGATCATTATCAACGACAATATACTTCCCTTTAAGTTTTATACCACTAAAGTATAAAAATCATACTTATTTGATGGGCAGTTTTGTGCCATTGTAGGTCGAATAAGCGAAGCGCCATCCGACACAGTAAAATACTTTACCAATTATTATCAGCATTTTATGTTGTCGAGTGCCATGAGCGGACGGTGGTAACGCCCCAAGCAGGGGATTTCAAGAGCGTTTTTCAGCGAGTAAAATTCCCGCTGACTTGGCTTGTTAGGTTGCTGGTCTACAATAAACACTATTGAGCCTCGACGCTGTGATAATCAGCTGATGTTTCATAACAATTGACACACACAACTGACATTTTATTAAAGGCTCGAAACTTCTCAGTCATACCATCTTCTTCATCAAACAAGGCTTCACATTTGGAACACCACGCTTGAAGGTCATTAGGTTCGCTAGAGTTTTCAATAAAGCCTACAGGTACACCTTCTGGTTTCAACAAATGGCAACAGACGACGGCTGCAACTCGCTTACTATGTTCGCCACAATCAACATACATTGGTTCAATCTCAGTGCTCATATGCAACCTAACAACTCTATCAGAGGACACTTTCCCTTTTTTAGCGCGAAAACGTCCTTATTGTATGAGTTTCTATTAATAGCAAATAGTGTAAGTTATTGCCATCTATAAATATTAAGCTTAGGAAAGGTTATTTTACTATGTGAAAAAGAGGGAGGTTTTCACTTATTCTTACTAAGTTAATGACGACTCACCTGAATGGTCGGTTATCGCTCTTTGCCGAAGTTCGGCTTAGTGCCAAGAGCGGACAGTAGTAACCATAGTCACTTGTTATGTTCACTGATCCAGCGATTCCTCAGTTACAACTAATTCGTGTTGCCCAGGAATTAAACTACTAAGCACAAGGGCAGCAAACACCACTAAAACAAACAACAAAGGGCTATAAAAGATAGAACTTTCCTTGATTGGATAAAAGAAAGCAGTTGATGCACCTACAATTCCTGCGATATAACCACGCCTTGTAGTGAACTCATGTATTGAGCCACAATTTACACAACGGTATTTAGTCCATTTAAAGGCTGTTAAAAACCAACTAAGTGATATTTTCTTAGAACAACTTCTACATTGAGGAAACATCGGAAAGACTCCTTTCTTAATTTGTAAACATAACGCCCTAAGAATGGGCAAAAAATTGTTGGCTAAAATGTTGAGGAACGAAAACAGCCAACTGTTTTTTGTCCTTATTTATTAGCTTGATACTCATTGAGCCTCCTCCCCAGCATCGCGATTATTCGCTACGCTGAAAAGGCAACCGACCTTACAGGAGAAAGCTCAATGAACTTTTACAATAACATGCATCCATATTATTGTGGAATCGATTTACACGCGTTTACTTTACGTCTGTATCATTGATAATACAGGACTTATCCTTGTTCACAAGAAAATTAAAGATGACCCTGACGCACTTCTAAAACTACTTAAACCGTATGTCGGTGACATTATGGTTGGCGTAGAATGCATGCACTGTTGGTATTGGGTCGCTGACTTTTGCAAAGAACACACTATCGACTTTATCCTTGGACATGCTTTGTATATGAAAGCGATTCATGGCGGTAAAGCTAAAAACGATAAAATTGATTCACATAAAATTGCCAAACTTATTCGTGGTGGTAACTTTCCACTTGCTTATGTCTATGACAAAGATATGCGTGCTACGCGCGACTTATTATGCCGTAGAACCAAAATTGTTCGTCATGGTGCTGATTTAAAAGCCCATGTTGCCAATACAGCCAGTCAGTACAATTTACCTGCGCATAATGTCAATTTAAAGAACGTCTGCAACAAAGAAAAGATGCGCTATTACTTTCCTGACCCCGTTGTACAGCGCTCTATTAATTTAAACATGGCTATACTCGATTGCTATCATAAGGAGCTTAAGCCTTTAGAGCATTACATTGAACAAATGGCTAAGCAGCATAATCCTGTGCACCTTAATATCTTGCAAACAATTAATGGTATAGGCCGCATTCTAGCACTCACTATTATTTACGGAATTGGTGACATCAATCGCTTTTCAAGTGTACAAAAGCTCGCTTCATATAGTCGGTTAGTCAAATGCAAAGCAGAGTCTGCCGGCAAAACCTATGGCACCCAAGGTAATAAAATTGGCAATGCACATCTCAAATGGGCTTTCTCGGAAGCTGCCGTATTACTGCTGCGTCACAATCACAACGCCAATAAATACCTTGAAAAACTACAAAAACGCATGAGCAAAGCCAAAGCACTGTCAGCGCTTGCGCATAAGCTTGGTCGCTGTGTTTATTATATGCTTAAAAAAGAGACGGTATTCGATGAAGCAAAATTTTTAAAGAGTTAGTCACGGTACTGAGTGAGCTGAACATCTAACTGGATGTAAGGCTGAGCATCAATCAATTGGGTGAGTTAATAACCAACAAAGTTTAACCTGATTATATGCCTACAGACCTAAGCTACTTGTCTTGATTAGACGCTCAGTACGCGTGCATTAATACAATAAACAAAGTCGCTTACACCTGACTTGAGCCTGAAACTAACTGGATCACAATGATGAAGCCAGCTGCCTTGAATAGTGCCATGATTAGGTTAACCGATGAATGTCTAGTGCCCCAGCAACCCCAAAAGGATATGGGAAAACCTGGCTGCGATGAGATCGCAATAAGAGAGCCTCTATATGTGTTTGCCGTAAGCAACTTGCTTAACAGCCGCATAGACAGACGAAGTAAACGAATTTGTTTATTGATTTAGAATTGACCGTCAATTGATAAAAACGGTCAAAAAGAACACTAATGCCTATTGACAGAGTTAAGGCTCATATGTGTTAAGTTGCATTTACACACCGTAAGCTAACATAACAGCCATTGCAAGGGGCATTAAAAGTAAAACAATAAACATAACAACCTCCAGCCACTCTTTAGCTAGAGTTACAGAATACCAAAACGAATTTATTGAGGTACTTGAGTCGAGCTTTCTGAAGTATTGCAGGAAGCCGGCAATGAAGAATGCCTCCGCCCCTAATATTGCAGCTAACATAGCGGCAAATGATAGGTATGGAGTTTGCTGACTCATATTGCCCAATATAAAGAAGAGAACAATAAGAACAACAGTTGAAATAATAAATGATTTTTTCAGGTGAGCATATTTCACAGCTAAATCATTAAATCCTTTTGGGGAGAATATCACCCGAACTCCTTTTGCAATTTAACAGCTTTATCAGAGGACACTTTCCCTATTTTAGCGTGAAAACGTCCTTATTTTGTGAGCTTACATTAATAGCAAATAGTGTAAGTGATTGCCAGTTATATATATTATGCTTTCTGTAACTCATATAAACTTGTAAAAATGAGGAAAGTATCTCTTATTATGACTAAGCTAACGCCTTCTGAATGACTGGTTATCGCTCAAGGCAGCCTGTAGTTACTCTGTTTTATCTTTAAACTCACATAAGTCTTCAATAATACAGCTGCCACACTTTGGTTTACGCGCTACGCAGGTGTAGCGCCCGTGTAGTATTAGCCAATGGTGAACGTCTACTTTAAATTCTTTTGGTACAACCTTTTCAAGCTTTTGTTCTACAGCAACTACGTCTTTACCCATGGCAAGCTTTGTACGATTAGATACACGAAATATATGTGTATCTACGGCTATTACAGGCCAGCCGAAGGCTGTATTGAGTACAACATTAGCGGTTTTACGGCCAACGCCTGGAAGGGCTTCTAGGGCTTCACGATTTTCTGGCACGATGCTGTTATGTTCATCCACCAAAATTTGGCACATTTTGAACACGTTGGCAGCTTTAGAGTTAAATAAGCCGATGGTTTTTATATAATCACGCAGTGTATCGTGACCTAAGTCTAAAATGGCTTGTGGTGTATTAGCAACAGGGAACAACTTTCGAGTGGCTTTATTAACGCCTACATCAGTTGCTTGTGCTGAAAGAGTTACTGCTACTAGTAACTCAAATGGGCTTGAATATTCAAGCTCTGTAACTGGGTGCGGGTTATCGTCGCGTAGGCGCGACAGTATTTGGTGACGTTTTTCTTTATTCATGCAACTTAAAACGTATTAGTGCTAATTGTTGCTCTAATACGTTTTCCCCTTAAGTTAAGCTAGTAACACGTGCTCGAGGGCCTTTTTCAGCCTCTGGCGGTGCAATTTGCTTTGATTTTATTTGTGCGTCAATTACGTTTTTAGCAGCAATAAGTAGTCCAAGACCTAAAAAGGCACCCGGTGGTAAAATTGCCAGTAAAAATTGATTATCAAAATTAAATACTTCTATGCGCATGCTCTGTGCCCATGGGCCAAGTAATAAATCGGCTCCGTCAAACAGCGTACCTTGGCCAATGAGTTCACGCATAGCTCCTAACACTAACAATACAGCCATAAAGCCTAAGCCCATCATTAAGCCGTCAAATGCTGATAAATGAACAGGATTTTTAGAGGCGTATGCTTCGGCGCGGCCAATAATGGCGCAGTTAGTTACAATCAACGGGATAAAAATTCCCAATGATTGATATAAACCAAAGGTATAAGCGTTCATAAGTAATTGAACTATTGTTACAAAGCCCGCGATGATCATTACAAATACAGGTATACGAATATCTTTTGGCACCCAGTTACGCACAATCGATACGGTAACATTTGAGCCTATTAGTACGAGTAAAGTTGCTAAGCCTAAACCTAAGGCATTTGTTACAGTTGAGGTAACGGCAAGTAACGGGCATAAACCTAAAAGCTGTACAAGGGCAGGGTTATTTACCCATACACCTTCTTTGTATAATGTTTTTAACTCACTCATTTAGCTACCTCCATACATTCGGCATTAGGTGCTGCAAAAATATCATCAAAATTAGTTTGTGCGAACAATACGGCATTTTTAACAGAGCCCACAACAGCACGTGGCGTTATGGTCGCGCCTGTAAATTGATCAAACTGGCCGCCATCTTTTTTAACAGCCCAGCGAGCGTCTTCTTCGCCTTCAACCGTTAAGCTTTTAAATGTTGTGATCCAAAGTGATTTTTTAACTTCTACTTTGTCGCCTAAACCAGGGGTTTCTTCGTGTTTAGTTGTACGAACGCCAGCAATAGTGCCATCGCTTAATACCGCTGTTAATAAGTTAATATCGCCACTGTAGCCGTTTGGCGTAACATGCCTAATAACAACAGCGACTGGTTTATTGTTTTTACGAGCACGGTAAATTACTTGATTTGCGTATGGGCCTAGTTTTTCGTCAGTAATAACTACGCAATCTTGTGATAATTGATTGTCGTATGATTTTGGGTCGAGCACTTCTTGTAGTTGCGCAGTAAGTTGCAGTTGTTCTTGCTCTGCAATTTTATCGGCAGTAAGTGCATTGATCGAGGCAACTAAGCCTGTTGTTGCTAATGCAAACGCAGTTAAAATAGCACCATTTTTAGCCATTGACGAAATGATCATTTTACTGCTCCATGGCCATAAGTACGTGGCTGTGTGTAGTAGTCTATTAGCGGCACTGCAATATTAATCAATAATACGCTAAATGCGATGGCATCAGGAAAACCACCAAAGGTACGAATTAAATAAATTAGTAAGCCAATTAGCGCGCCATATATTAAGCGCCCTTTGTTAGTTGTTGCTGCAGATACCGGATCGGTCGCTATAAAAAAGGCCCCCATCATAGTGGCACCACTTAATAAGTGAAATAGGGTGCCCGGCTCTGTACCAGGTGATGCGACATAACCAATAGCACTACATACAGCTAAAGTTACGATAAAACTGACAGGAATATGCCAGTTAATTATTTTTGCTTTTAATAAGTATAAACCACCCAATAAATAGCCTAAATTAACCCATGCCCAACCAAGGCCAGCCCATTCGTTAAATATTGGCTTTTGCATGCTTTCGGTAACGGTTAAACCGTGGGCTATGTCTGTTTTAACAGTATCCAGCGGCGTTGCCATTGTTAGGCCATCAATCCCTGCACGTACTTGATCTAGACTAAACCCAGAGGCCGTAAAATCGGTGAATATTAGCCTTAGCTGATCAGCAAAGCCTATAGGTGTATTTATTAAATCAGTAACAGGCAACCATGCGGTCATTTGCACCGGAAACGAAACTAACAGCAGTACATAAGCCGCCATTGCTGGATTGAATAAGTTAAACCCAAGCCCGCCATAAAGCTGTTTAACTATAACAATAGAAAATAAACAGCCAATCACGATTATCCACCAAGGGGCAAGTGGAGGGATACTCAATGCCAATAACACGGCAGTAAGCCACGCACTGCCATCACTTAATGCAGGCCAAACAGGGCGCTTTCGTATTAGCATTATTGCAGCTTCAAATAGGCTCACAGCAACAAGCGCTAGTACCAGTTGAATAAGCACACCTGTACCAAAAAAGAAAACTTGAGCAATTAGCCCAGGAATACACGCAGCAATAACGCTAAGCATTAATCGCGTTAACGATTTATGGCTGTGATTATGCGGCGAACTGGCCATGGTTAATTTCATGACTGATTATTTCCTTCTTTTTGTAACTTTTTAGCTTTTGCTCTCGCAATTGCAGCAGCCACGGCGGCTTTTTTCTTATCGTCGGCTGATTTAGGTTTATCTGCGTTAATAAGAACTGATGAGTCATCGGTGTTACTTTCTGCACTCTTAGGTGCTGCGCTATCAACTTGTAGCTCTTGGGGCTGAGTTTGTTCGGTATCTTCTAGTGCTTTAGCCGCTTTTTTAGCTTTTGCACGAGCTATGGCCGCAGCTACCGCTGCTTTTTTATCATCAACGGGCGTATCGCTTTGTGGCTCTTCACTTGTGGCTTGCTCGGCTTCTTCTAATGCTTTAGCTGCTTTTTTAGCTTTAGCACGAGCTATGGCCGCAGCTACCGCTGCTTTTTTATCATCAACGGGTGCCGCGTTTTGTGGCGCTTCACTCATGGTTTGCTCAGCTTCTTCTAATGCTTTAGCCGCTTTTTTAGCTTTTGCACGAGCTATGGCCGCCGCTACAGCTGCTTTTTTATCATCAGCAGGCGTATCGCTTTGTGGCGCTTCACTCAGGGTTTGCTCAGCTTCTTCTAATGCTTTAGCCGCTTTTTTAGCTTTTGCACGAGCTATGGCCGCCGCTACTGCTGCCTTTTTGTCATCAACAGGGGCATCACTTTGTGGCTCTTCACTTGTTGTTTGTTCAGCGTTATCTAATGCTTTAGCCGCTTTTTTAGCTTCTGCACGAGCAATGGCTGCAGCTACCGCTGCTTTTTTATCATCAACGGGTGCCGCGCTTTGTGGCTCTTCATTTGTTGCTTGTTCAGCGTTATCTAATGCTTGTGCTGCTTTTTTAGCTTTAGCGCGAGCAATGGCTGCAGCGACTGCTGATTTTTTATCATCAACGGGTGCAGTCTCGGCCGATTCATCTGTTTGAGATTTTTGCTCTTTATATTTACGCGCTTGTTCTTTACGTAGTGCGCGTTCTTTTGCTACTTCGCTGTTATCTGGCTCTAGTTCTTCGCCTTGTTGCTTTTTAGCTTTAGCGCGTGCAATAGCGGCAGCAACAGCTGATTTTTCATCGCCGTTATCTGATTTATTTTTAACACGGGCTAGTGCCTCAGCTACTTTTTGCTTTTCGTCAGCAGATTTAGCCGCAGGTTTACGTTTATGACGGTTTTGGCGTTCTTCTTGCTCACGCTCTAAACGTTCTTTTCGGGCATCAAAACGCTCTTTTGCTCTGTCGGCTTTAATTTTGTCAGCTTGTTGTTCTTTAATTTCAACTTTGGCTATACGGTAGTACTGTACAAGAGGGATTTCACTTGGGCACACATAGGCACAAGCACCACATTCAATACAATCAAATAAATTGTGCTCTTGTAGTTTGTCGTACTCTTTTGATTTAGCAAACCACTGCAATTGTTGTGGCAATAAAGAAGCAGGGCAAGCATCAGCACAGGCACTACAACGTATACAGGCTTTTTCAGGGCCGGGCTCCGCTAGCTCTTTATGATCAGGCGCTAAAATACAGTTGGTTGTTTTAACTATGCCAATACGTACTGTGGGTAGTGTAAAGCCCATCATTGGGCCGCCCATCACAACACTTTGCTGCGGTACAGGCGAGAACCCTTGGCAATCTAGTAAATGCTTTATTTCAGTACCAAGTAGTGCCCATACATTTCCAGGTTTATGAATAGTGTTACCTGTTACCGTAACTATACGCTCAATCAGCGGTTTACCTTCATAAACGGCTTGTTGTACGGCAAACAAAGTACCCGTGTTATGCACTAAAATACCAATATCGGCTGGAATACCAATGCTAGGAACTTCACGGTTAGTAAGTAATTTAATTAATTGCTTTTCACCGCCAGATGGATAAATAGTTGGCACCGTTTGAATAATAATTTTTGAGTTATGCTCAGCTGCTTGCTTCATTGCTGCAATAGCTTCAGGCTTGTTATCTTCTATACCCACAATGCACAGCGTTGGGTTTAAAAGTTGCTGCATTATTTCAATGCCTTGGATAACTTCTTTAGCGTGTTCGCGCATTAAAACGTCATCGGCAGTAATATAAGGTTCGCACTCAACAGCATTTACAATCAAAAATTCGATAGGTTGCTTGGTATCTGCTTTTACATAAGTAGGAAAACCAGCACCACCCATACCGCTAATACCGGCTTGGTGAATAATATTTATAAGCTCATCATGGCTAAGCTCAGCAGGATTTTTATTTTTATTTAGAGCTACCCATTCGTCTTTGCCGTCTGGTTCAATAATAACACTTAGTTCTGGCAGGGCCGATGGATGTGCTGATGGCATAGGTGCAATATCAGTAACCACACCAGAGCTTGGCGCATGCACAGGTACCGACCAGTTAGCAGCAGGCTCTGTTAGTGGTTGGCCTTTTAAGACGTGTTGGCCTTTTTCTACCAGTAACTTACCGTTTGCGCCTATGTGCTGCTTAAGCGCAACAATGAGTTTGTCGGGCAAAGGTAGGCGAGTGATACTCGCACTATTAGAGAGTGATTTTTGTTGTGGTGGGTGTATGCCGCCAGGAAATGCCCACACGGTGCCTTTTTTTATTTGTTCAAGTAACTTGTCCACTCAAACCTCTAATCTATTTGTGTAACAGGAATAGCGTCTAGCTGCCATTTCCAGTTTTGTTTAGTTTCGGCTACAGGTAGCATATCAATGCAATCCACAGGGCAAGGCTCAACACATAAATCACAGCCAGTACATTCATCAATTAACACGGTATGCATTTGACGAGTTGCGCCTAAAATAGCGTCAACTGGGCAGGCTTGAATACATTTGGTACAGCCAATACATTCATCTTCACGAATATAAGCTACTGTTTTTACAGGTTCTGCTTGCTCGCCACCGGCAAGTGGTTTTTCATCAACCCCCATTAAGCCGGCAAGCTTTTTCATGGTTGATTCGCCGCCTGGTGGGCATTTATTTATTTCATCGCCATTAGCTATGGCTTCGGCGTAAGGGCGGCAGCCCGGGTAGCCACATTGTCCGCATTGAGTTTGCGGCAAAATAGTATCAATTTGCTCAACAATAGGGTTACCTTCAACGCGAAAGCGAATTGCTGCAAACCCTAAAATAAGTCCAAAAATGAGTGCTAGCGAACCAATCGCTATCAAGGCATAAAACAAGGTCATATTAAAACTTCACTAATCCAGTAAAACCCATAAACGCCATCGACATTAAGCCTGCAGTGATCATTGCAATAGAGGCGCCTTTAAAAGGCGTAGGAACGTCAGCAGCTGCTAAACGCTCTCGTAGTGCTGCAAACAATACAAGCACTAAAGAAAAACCAACCGCAGCACCAAAACCATATACCGCAGATTGTAAAAACGAATGATCTTCTTTGATATTTAATAAAGCCACACCTAATACCGCACAGTTAGTGGTGATCAGCGGTAAAAATATGCCTAATAAACGATATAGGGTAGGGCTGGTTTTACGCACAACCATTTCGGTAAATTGCACTACAACGGCAATCACTAAAATAAAGCTCATGGTGCGTAAAAAGGCGATATCCAGAGGGATTAAAATATATTGATTAACTAAATAGCTAGTTACAGAGGCAAGGGTAAGCACAAACGTGGTAGCCAAAGACATACCAATCGCCGTATCAAGCTTACCTGATACGCCCATAAACGGACATAAGCCTAAAAATTGTACTAATACAAAGTTATTAACCAGAACGGTTCCAATCAATAACAAGACATATTCTGTCATGTGTGCCTCACGCTATTAAAGTCCTGCTTATTATCCTTTTTTCTGCCCCGATAAACAACATTTGCGAGTCGTTATCAGTTAAATAAACGCAAGGACAAACATATTGATCACAAGGCTGTAAAATTAATGTGATTTTGATGTAAGGAATTAGTCAAATAGCAGAAACAAAAAAAGAGCAACGAATGCTCTTTTTTGTATTAATTGAAAACTAATTAAATGTCTTTAGGTTTTTCTATGTAATAACCTTGAACGCCATCTAAACACAAAGTTTCTATAATGTGTTTCTCTTCTTGGCTCTCAACACCTTCAGCAAATACGCTAACACCAATGCGGTGGGCTAAATCGACCATTAAGCGCATAAAGTACTGATTATTTTTATCATCTTCGAGGCCGCGAGTATAACTTGCATCCATTTTAATAAAATCAGGTTTTAAATCGCGGAAAAACTTAAATGAAGTTAAGCCAACACCAAAACGTTCAACTGTAACGCGTGCGCCAACACGGTGAACCATGTCGATAAAGCGCTTACTAGCCTTGATGTTTTGCTGTAAACCAAACTCGCTCACCTCAAATACTAGTTTAGATGCAATATGCGTATCTTTCAATAATCGGCGCTCTAGCCAAATTACAAACTGATCGTTGTGTGCACTTGAGGCTGTTACGTTTAAACCAAAAAACTTTTCAGATAAATTACGGCTTTTAACTTTTTCAAGAGAAGAGTCGATGATCAGGCGATCAATTTCTATTGCCATATCAAGTTTTTCGGCCATTGCTAAAAAAGAAGCGGTAGGCAGTACCTGATTGTCTTCTGTTTTAAATCGAACTTGTACTTCAGCGTAGGCTTTTATGCTTTTACCAAGCGGCATAATGTTTTGCATCACTAAATGCACACGCTTAGATTCAATAACTTCCTTAATAACCTTACGCCAGTTTTGATTACCAAACCCCGCACTTACGTTATTAACTAAATCGGTTTCGCGTTGTACGTGCCATGCATTAACTTGCTTTGACTGCGCCATGCTCATCGCGTTATCAACAACAGAAAGTAGTTCGCCTAACGGTTTACCTTTTTCGTAACCTACAATTCCCGTATTAGCTACCGAGCTTAACTCTTGGTTTTGTTGGTACTGCGTGAAGCGCGATTGCAGGTTTTCACCAAAGCGCTCAGCTTCTTTTAAAGGAATGTGGGGGAGTACTACCGCAAAATCAGAGCTGTTTAATCTAAATACTTGGCTACCCGTGTAAGTGCCGCTTATGTGCTTAATAATATCAGCAACGCCTTTAACGTACTCGTCACCTTTTTGATAACCACGGCTTTGGTTTATAGCTTGTAGTTCGCTACAACGAACCATAGCTAAAGAGCCAAATGTACTTTGCTCAGTGTTTTCAATATTTTTTTCGTAGTACTCAACAAACATATTACGATTACCAAGCGAGGTAATTACATCTTTGTACGCTTCATGCTTGATAGTCATAGCAGCGCTTTGTATGTCTTCGTTTTTGTTTTTTAAAAAATGTGATAACCGATTAAAACTAGGTACTAAATCTTTTCCCATTTTTTTCAATCGAGTGCCATCTAATGCTGTTTCTAAATCATTATCAAGTTGGTTTTGATTGATATAAATATCGATAATGTCAGCAACGGTTGTACTTATATTTTTATTTAAATGATAAAAAATAGATTTCATTAGAATTATTGGAATAATAACTAAAATGGCAGAAATCAAAATAACAATAAAAAGGGACGTTTGTAGCTGCGACGCTAAATGCTCAATGTTAAGTACAAATTCAACTTTTATATCTGCGGCATCGTTTACAGCAAACTGTGGGCGTACAGAGTTAAAGTTAGAGAGTACGAAATCAGCAAACATTGGTAATTGAGTAGGGGGGTTAATGCTAAATACTTCAGCACCTTGGTAATCTCTTAGAGTAAAGCTTGAAAACGTATTACCATCTGCAATTGATTGTTTTAAATTTTGAGCAGAAATATCGTCTAAAGAAAGGTCATTAATATACTTAGTAACAGTTGTTTGTGCATTTTTTTGTGCATCACTTACCGCAGTATCAAAGCTTATAGATATGAAGTAGCTTCCTGCTGCAACACACAATAACCAAGAGATAATTTGTATAAAAATAAGTTTTTTAAATCCAGCCATGTTTTCAGTCTTTTAATAATCAAAAGGGAAGGAATCAAGTCCTTGATTAATAAACTAAGTACAGCGCATTAAAGAATTAAACTAATGCTTTAGTTATATAAGGAAGAGTAGTGGAAATAGCTTGGAATGTCTATGAAATTCTTAGAATTGGCTCCCCCTCCCCGACTCGAACGGGGGACCTGCGGATTAACAGTCCGTCGCTCTAACCAACTGAGCTAAGGGGGAACTACATCATAAACATAAACTTGGCTCCCCCTCCCCGACTCGAACGGGGGACCTGCGGATTAACAGTCCGTCGCTCTAACCAACTGAGCTAAGGGGGAACTACATCATAAACATAAACTTGGCTCCCCCTCCCCGACTCGAACGGGGGACCTGCGGATTAACAGTCCGTCGCTCTAACCAACTGAGCTAAGGGGGAACTACATCGTAAACATAAACTTGGCTCCCCCTCCCCGACTCGAACGGGGGACCTGCGGATTAACAGTCCGTCGCTCTAACCAACTGAGCTAAGGGGGAAGCGTCTTGCCTTTCAACGGGGCGAAATATTAATGACCGAGCCGCAAAGTGTCAACATATAAAAGTCATAAATTGAAAAAAGAGGTTTATTCGTTGTTTTTGTGTTCGATCTGCGTGATTTATAGCTCTATTAAAGCTATTTTTTTGAGAATTTAAGAATACTAATGCGAGTTTTATTATTATTGAGTCTTTAAATTGGTTAAATTAAACACGCCATTAAAGCCACTTGTAATCAAAAAACAACTCAAAAACATAAAATTTTATTTTTTACTTTGGGGTATTCTTCGTATTTATTTACTTTTTTATTTTAATTTTCTAAAAATATACCTGCACGAATAGTCATAAAAGTATTTTCCCCCTTAATAGTGATCCAATTTTGATCTATAAATTGAGCATTTATTATCTTCGCTCAAAAATAGAACAATCAATAACTTAACTTTGTATTAAACGTTTTTTATTTACTAACGTATAACTATGTTAAGAAGAAAAATCGGCAAGCTTGTGTTTTCAGTGTGAGTTTATAAAAATGCCACAATTAGCAAATCAACAATTGGTTGGACCTCAGCGAAAATTGCGAGTCTCTCAAGGCCTTTATAAATGCGGCTTTGAATGAGTTATCCACGGTTTCTGTGGATAACTCTGTTTATGAAAGTTTAAGAACATCATCGGCACCAATGTTTTAGGGAGCTACAACGATTTCAAGCTTTTAAATCACTATTTTTTATTCATTGTAAAACAGTAGGTTATGTTTTGGTGGCTAATAGATGTAACTCCATGAATGAATTTTTTCGTAACGATAAACCAAGTAGTTGCTTTGTGTAAAAAAGCATCAGATAACACAGGGTGTTTGTAATAAAAGTTATAAAAATGTGTTTTAATTGTTTTTTGGCGTGTTTAGGCTCTATTTTAACAAAAAGATGTAAAAACTAAGTTTTACTATTTTTTAGAATATTTACTTCCGTAATTACATCAATTGTAGTGATAAATCCGTGGCTTGAACTGCCTTGATGCTTTAAAATGATTCGTTCAGTAAAAGAGGCCTATTTATTTCATGCGCGCAATTTCAAAATCTCAGACTCGCCCAGATTTACTAAACGATCCTATCTTGCCTACATTAAAGACGATGACCATACCGATGATATTCGGCATGATCACACTAATGATGTTCAATATTGTAGACACCTTTTTTATAAGCTTACTTGGCACCGAACCACTAGCTGCCGTGAGCTTTACATTTCCGGTTACTTTTACCGTTATCAGCTTAGCAATAGGGCTGGGGATCGGTACATCAGCAGTAATAGCGAAAGCGCTCGGCAGTAATAAAATTGATGAAGCACGTTTTGATGCCAGTATTTCTTTAATGGTTGGTGTGGTTCTGGTTATTGTGTTGTCATCTGTTGGATATTTACTGATTGACCCCATATTTACTTTGCTAGGAGCGGGCGCGCAAGTATTGCCGTTAATACACGAATACATGAATGTATGGTTTATCGGTAGCGTATTTTTAATAACCCCAATGATTGGTAATTCGGTACTGCGTGCCAGCGGTGATACCAAAACGCCAAGTATAGTAATGGGCGGAGCCGGGCTGATAAACGCCGTGCTTGACCCAATACTTATATTTGGCTTTGGGCCGGTACCCGCGTTAGGAATTCAAGGCGCTGCCATTGCAAGTGTTGTGGCATGGTCGGTCGCTGTGGTTATTATTTTATATATATTAGCGGTTAAAAAACGTTTGTTGAGTCTCAAAGCGGGCAAGCAAACTGTAACTGGCGCTATTCGTAAAATATTAAAAATTGGTTTACCTGCTGCAGGTGCAAACATGCTTACACCCGTTGCAATGGCTGTAATGACCGCCTTAGTAGCGCATCATGGGCCAGAAGCCGTGGCCGCATTTGGAGTGGGAAGCCGGATAGAGTCCATTGCAAGTATTTTAGTACTTGCGCTATCGATGACATTACCGCCATTTGTGAGTCAAAACTTTGGGGCTGGCAAATTATGCCGTGTTAAAGAAGCGTATACCGGCACACTAAAATTTGTGATGGTATGGCAATTTGCCATTTACGTATTACTAATTGCATTTTCAGGTGTAATAAGCCAATTATTTGGTAAAGAACAAGCCGTAATAGATGTAATTAAGCTCTTTATTTATACCATCCCACTAAGCTATGGCTTACAAGGGGTTATCATATTATCAAACTCATCGTTTAATGCTTTACACAAACCAATGAACGCATTGGTACTAAGCGTTATTCGTTTATTCATATTTTATGTACCATTTGCTTATATCGGCAACGAAATAGCCGGATTATTAGGGTTATTTATAGGCGCTGCCATAGGTAATTTATTTACAGCAATAGTGGCATATAAATGGTTTATGAAAAAACTAGAAGCGCTGAGCGGCGAATCGTTACAGGAGTGCAATAATTGAGCGACCATTTTCAGTTAAAATCACATTTCAAACCAGCAGGCGATCAGCCTACCGCCATTAAACAGCTATGCGAAGGGTTAGAAGCGGGGCTTGCACACCAAACGTTATTAGGTGCCACCGGTACAGGTAAAACCTTTACCATGGCCAATATTATTAGCGATTTAAATCGTCCAACAATAATAATGGCGCACAATAAAACATTGGCTGCGCAGCTATACGGCGAGATGAAAGAGTTTTTTCCTAAAAACGCGGTTGAATACTTTGTATCGTATTACGATTACTACCAGCCAGAAGCCTATGTTGTATCTAGCGACACATTTATTGAAAAAGATGCTTCGATAAATGAGCACATAGAGCAAATGCGTTTAAGTGCGACCAAAGCATTGCTTGAGCGTCGCGACACCATTATTGTGGCATCGGTATCGGCTATTTATGGTTTGGGTGACCCTAAATCGTACATGAAAATGATGCTACTTTTAAAAGTGGGCGAAAAAGTCGATCAACGTGACATGCTACGCCGTCTTGCTGAAATACAATATACCCGTAATGATATAGATTTTAGCCGAGGTACATACCGTGTACGTGGCGAAGTAGTTGACATATTCCCAGCAGAATCAGACACTTTTGCTGTACGTGTAGAAATGTTTGATGATGAAATAGAACGCTTAAGTATTTTTGACCCGCTTACCGGTGCAATTGAAAAGCACATAGTGCGCGCTACTATTTATCCTAAAACGCACTATGTTACCCCGCGTGAAAAAATACTTGGCGCTATCGAAAAAATAAAAGAAGAACTAAAAGAGCGACGCGCCCAGTTACTCAGTGCAAACAAGTTAGTAGAAGAGCAACGTGTAGCACAGCGAACGCAATACGATATAGAAATGATGACCGAGCTAGGTTATTGCTCGGGTATAGAAAACTACAGCCGCTATTTATCGGGGCGTACGCCAGGCGATCCACCGCCAACATTGCTTGATTACCTACCTGATGACGCATTAATGATTATTGATGAATCGCATGTAACCGTATCGCAAATTGGTGCAATGTATAAAGGCGACAGAAGCCGTAAAGAAAACCTTGTTGAGTATGGTTTTAGAATGCCATCCGCAATGGATAATAGGCCACTGCGTTTTGAAGAATTTGAAGCCATAGCACCACAAACTATTTATGTATCGGCAACGCCTGGCGACTTTGAGTTAGAGCGCTGTGAGGGTGAAATAGCAGAGCAAGTAATTCGCCCAACAGGGCTGCTCGACCCACTTATAGAAGTACGTCCTGTGGGCGATCAGGTTGATGATCTACTCTCAGAAATATACAAAAGTGTGGAGAAGGGCGAACGCGTACTGGTAACTACACTTACTAAACGTATGTCTGAGGATTTAACAGACTACCTAAGCGAGCATAATGTAAAAGTACGTTACTTACATTCAGACATTGATACCGTTGAGCGCGTAGAAATAATTCGTGATTTACGAGCAGGCGTGTTTGATGTGTTAGTGGGCATTAACTTACTGCGAGAAGGCCTTGATATGCCAGAAGTGGCACTTGTTGCCATACTTGATGCTGACAAAGAGGGCTTTTTACGCTCGGCTCGCTCGCTGATACAAACCATTGGCCGTGCTGCTCGTCACTTAGATGGCCGCGCTATTTTATATGGCGACAGAATTACAAAATCAATGGCAAAAGCCATGGACGAAACAGCACGCAGGCGCGAAATTCAGCATGCATACAACGTTGAGCACGGTATAGAGCCTCATGCTCTGGCTAAAAAAATACTTGATGTAATGGATGTAGGCGAAGAAGCGGCTCCTAAAGACAACCTTAAACTTATTCGTAAAGAGTCTAAAAAGGTACTTAGTGCGAAAGAAATTGCCGTGCAAATTAAGCAGCTTGAAACCAAAATGCATGCATACGCAAGCGACCTAGAATTTGAAAAAGCGGGCTCTGTTCGCGATGAAATACATGAACTACAACAACAGTTGATTAATTAAAAATGACAGCAAACTTTACACCTCTTATTACTGCGCTTGAAGACGCGCCAATTTTAAAAAATGAACTGTGTCGTGTTTTTCATGGCCGAGGCCACAGCGTCGAAGCATTAAGCCATATTAATTTAGACTTTTACCCGCCAAGTTTATTTTTGGTTTCGTACGACGAAATTGACGAGCAAACACTAAGCGAGCTCACCAATGTTGTGTGGCAGTGGGCACAAAAAAACCAGCCTGAGCTTATTACGTCACTTGTGTACCAGCAACGTGCTGGCGTGCAAAGCCAAAACACAGTGGTTTATGGACAATTACCTAACCCACATGTTGTAACCGAAAATGGCATTCGCTTTTTGGTTGATTTACAGAGCCGCCAAAATACCGGAATATTTCCCGATATGCGCAGCGGCCGTGAATTTGTAATGGCTAACAGCAAGCATGGCAAAGTGCTTAATTTGTTTTCGTATACATGTGGGTTTTCGCTTGCCGCCATGCAAGGCGGGGCAGATCATGTGATGAACATGGATATGAGCAAAGGCGTGCTTAAAGTTGGCAAGCAAAACCATCAACTAAATGGTTTTGAGCGCGGCGTCAGTTTTTTACCTCACGATATTTTAAAATCGTTTGGAAAACTAAAAAAAGCAGCCCCGTTTGATTTAATAATAGTTGATCCGCCAAGCTTTCAAAAAGGCAGCTTTATATTAACTAAAGACTATCAAAAAGTGCTGCGCAGGTTGCCAGAGCTACTTTGCGATACCACACAATTACTATTGTGTGCGAATAGCCCAGAGCTTAGCGAAGATGCATTTAAAGCATTAATAAACGAGAACACCCAAGGCGCAATTGAATTTGTTGAGCGCCTAGCCCCCACCGAGCGTTTTATTGAAGTAGACAGCGACAAAAGTTTAAAAGCGCTTGTCTATAAAACGTCACAAATACCTGCTTAAATGAAGCTCAGTAAACGCCTAACTGCCATTGATACATTAATTTCGCAGCATCACGATATTATTTGGGATTGTTGCTGCGACCATGGTTATTTAGGCATGGCGCTATTAAAACGCGCAGCTGCAAACCACGTTATTTTTGTAGATATAGTCGCCACTTTAATGAACGATTTAGAAGCGCAATTATCATCTATTAATAAATTACAAAAAACCTGTGATAAAAACCCGCAGTGGCAGGTCTTATGTCAGGATGTAGGCAAAATAGAAATTGCTCAAAGTAAAAGCCAAGTAGTTGTAATAGCTGGTGTTGGCGGTGAGCTGTTGTTAAGTTTAGTACAACAAATTATTGCTAATAACGCAGTGGAACATTTAAATAATGTTCGGTTTATTTTATGCCCAGTGCATCACACTTATAAGTTGCGAGTGGGTTTAAAACAACTTGGTTTAGGGCTTATAAGTGAGCAAATAGTTTACGACAACAAACGTTTTTATGAAGTGATTGAAGTGAGCTTTAGTACCAATAATGGGATTAGCCATACCGGCAAAAAAATGTGGGACTTTGCTAGTACAGAGCACGTTATGTACCAACGGCAACTCATAAATCATTATAATAAAATGCTCAATAAAGATAAGCCATACTATCAAAAAGTTATAACAGACTATCAAGAACTCACCGATAGTTAAAAAAGCCCAAAAGTAGGGCGTACATGTGATCTAATTACGACATTGACGACGTAATGTGTTCATAGTTTATATCGCACAACGCGAGTTTATTTGGTTTATTTATGTCAGATAACAAGAGTCACATTAATCATTTGCTTAGCAATGAGCAAAAATGGCAACACAGTTACGAGCAACCTATTTCTTATGCACCCCTTGTGCAATTGGCTAATAGTAACTGGGTGGTGCCACAGCACTTTTTACGTTACAAGCACACGCTTCAAAGCGTAAGCGAAGTACTTGAGAGTATTGAATTTTCGGCTCACTTTAGGGTGCTTGCTGCACAAAAAGGTGAAGAAATTTACCTGCAAGTAGCAGTGCTGAGCCCTGATAACTACCAAAAAAGCGCATCTACTAATGAAGCCAAAGCTAAAAAACTATTATTTGGCAGACGCTGGATTGTAGAGGAAAACTTACCTACCTCAGAGCTTATTCAAACCGCATTTTTAGCGTTAAAAGTAGCGCGTGAACATGAAGTAAGAGAGCTTTTTCAGTTAATGCAAAGCGGCGCAACAAGCACGCCATTTAACAATCACCACGACTTACCTGTAATGGCGCAAAACCCTGAACTTGTTAAAAGCGAAGCGGTTACAAGTAACGTTGATGAAGTGCTTAAACGCATTGTATTTGCAGGAAAAAGCATTGAACTTAAAAGCCAGCAGCAAATAGCCGAGCAACATTTATATACTGTTGAGCTGTTGTGTGAGGATTGCCAGCTTAGCGAGTTTAACAAAAAAACAATTGCGTTTTTAACAGCAGACTCATCCGCTAATAGTTTTTTACACGGCTTAATTGCGGCATTGGTGGCCACAAGTAATGACTACGTAAACGAGCAGTTTAAATACAAAGGTTTTGCCCGCTTTAGTAAGCACGTTGCAGTTGAACAAATAGGTAACCTAAGTATCGCTATGCGCTCGCCAAGTACCGTAGGGCTTTGCTCTATGGGTAAGCAACATGCTAATCAGTTAAATTTTGAGATAGACAGTGGGCGAGCACCACAGGGCTGCGGGCAAGCTATTGGTGGGTTTTTAGCTGCTCACGGCATTGAGCAGCCAGAAAATGCGCATTTATATCCAAATTACTTATAACAACTTAAAGTTTATTAATTTCATCTTTAACGTTAAAGCTTGAATCAGTAACAATAGCTTCAAGTGTTTGTACACGCTCTTTTAATGCAAGCACTTGTGCGTTTGTTTCAGCTAATTGTTTATGGGCATCGCTGTTGTTGTTTTGCATTTTATGCTTAAACTCAAGATGCTTTTTATACATATCGTAAACCACTCCTGAGCCAACCGAAATTAGCACAATAAGTACAATCATCGTAGTTCCAGACATAACCTCATTCCTTATCATTTTATTATTCGTTTATAGTTAAAGTATAACCTTTAAGCGCTTTTGATAAAGCTGACAATTGTAACTTAATTTGTATACTTTATTTAATTCAGCTTTAAGCGTGTTCATCATTTATACACTTAAGATATTGTTTAATAGCTGCATAGCCACCATATAATAAACATACTTTAGTTAATACAGTGAGTTGCCATGTTAAATAATAAAATTCCACCGGTTATCGTTGTGCTGTTTTTTGCAGGCATAATGGCGCTTATTGCGCATTACAGTGTTATTGATTTCACCGCTTTTATTACCTACTTAGCAGCAAGTTTGGTCATTATTGGGTGTGTTTTTTGTATTGCAGGGGTGGCGAGCTTTAAAATAGCAAACACCACAGTAAACCCAAATAAACCTGAGCAAGCGTCAAAACTTATTACGAGCGGCATTTATAAAATTTCGCGTAACCCAATGTACGTAGGTTTTGCATTTATTTTAGCAGGGTGGGGTGTTTGGTTAAGTTCCTTGTGGGCGCTTTTATGTATTATCGGGTTTATTGCGTATTTAACGTTTTTTCAAATAATACCCGAGGAGCGTGCGCTCACTAAATTATTTGGTGAAGAGTTTACCGCTTACAAAGCGCGCGTAAAACGCTGGCTGTAATCAATATCATTGACTTAAAACCTGACAAACAAAAAGGCTATCGATGATAGCCTTTTTTTGTTTGCAGCAATTGTATTACTAATTAATTGCGGCTTATTCGTATTCTAACGGGTCTGTAATGTTATTTAGTGCAAATGCTTCAAGGCGTTCTTGGCACGCGCCACATTTACCACAGGCCTTTTCACGGCCGTTATAACAGGTCCACGTTTGGCTGTAATCTAAACCCATTTCAATACCGTCGGTCAAAATACCAATTTTAGTATTATTTAAATACGGGCTAAAAATTTCTACCGCGTCGTAGTTCGCAATACGACACACATCATCCATTTTTTGCACAAATTCAGGACGGCAGTCAGGGTAAATAGCATGATCCCCAGAATGAGCGCCGTAATAAACTTGGCTAGCTTTAAGTGATACCGCGTAACCAACAGCAAGCGAGAGCAAAATCATATTACGATTAGGTACAATCGTACTTTTCATGCTTTCTTCTTCGTAATGGCCTTCAGGTACGTCAATATCATCAGTAAGTGATGAGCCACCAATAAGTTGGTTAATCGCCGAAATATCGACAATTTTATGTGGAACGTTTAATTTTTCACACACACTTGCCGCTACTTTAAGCTCTTTTACATGACGCTGACCATAGTCAAATGAAAGGGCATATACATCATGGCCTTGTTGCAGGGCTTTATTTAATACGGTAAATGAGTCCATACCGCCGGAATAAATAACAACTACTTTTTGCGTCATATCTGTTTTGCTCTTAGTTTTAATAGAGGTTTATATCAGGGCGCGATATACTACACGGCCGCAGCTTAAATAACAATTTTTGCACAGCGCTTTTTGGTTTTTTAATAGTAGCAATTTGGCTGCTAGGTAGTAAGTGAGATCTCTTTTGTACAAAATTAATGAAGTGTTTGAAACCATTCAAGGTGAAGCTAGCTTTACTGGCACACCCTCAATATTTTTACGTCTACAAGGTTGCCCTGTAGGCTGCTCTTGGTGCGACACCAAGCAAACGTGGGATGTTGATAATGTATATAAAGTATCGCTGGATGAAACCGTAGAAAAAAAAGCCGACTCAGATCATTGGGCTAACGCCAGTGCAGAGCAAATTTTAGCGCTGTTTCAATCACGTGGTTACACCGCAAAGCATGTTGTAATTACTGGCGGCGAGCCATGCATGTTTGATTTAAATCCAGTATGTAACTTATTACATGAACACGGTTTTAGCACACAAATAGAAACCAGCGGCACGTTTGAAATACTCGCCCCAGAGCAAACATGGGTAACGGTATCGCCAAAAATCAATATGCGCGGCGGTTATGAAGTACTTACCAGCGCGATGAAGCGTGCCAACGAAATTAAACACCCCGTTGCCATGCAAAAGCACGTAGAAGAGTTAGAAGAATTATTTGCTAAAACAGGCGTTAATCCTAAGCTTGTTTATTTGCAGCCAATTAGCCAAAAAGTATCAGCAACAAAATTAGCAATCGACACCTGTATTGCCAAAAACTGGCGCCTATCAATACAAGTACATAAGTATTTAGGAATTAGTTAAAGCCAGCTTAAAGTTATATTACGTATGTTGGGTAGAGCGAAGCTAAACCCAACAAATCTCTACTTCCGCACCATTTTCTAATAACGTTTTATAATATTTAAATACGTGGATTGGATAAGCGAAGCACCACCCGACAACCCTAAAGCTCATATCTTCTTCGCTAATAGCCATAACTAGTTTACTATGCGCGACTTAAAAATATTCTACTACTTACCACTAGGCTTATATGTCCGCAAATGCGCTTTACACCGACCTTTCTGATTACTACGACTTAATGTGTGCAGATATTAATTATCAAGCCCAAAGCAATTCTATTCACAGGCTGCACCAAATTTTTGGTAATGGCGCAAACACCCATCTTGATTTAGCGTGTGGCACCGGCCCGCATGTACGCCACTTTATTGATAACGGTTATAAAAGTAGTGGGCTTGATTTAAACCAGCCAATGCTAGATAAAGCAAAAACGCGTTGCCCAGAAGCGCAATTTTCATTGCAAAACATGAGTGAATTTAAGGTAACCGAGCACGTGGATTTAATTACCTGCTTTTTGTATTCAATCCACTACTGCGACGGCATTAATAAGCTAAAAGAATGCCTTGCTAGCGTACACAGCGCATTAAACGTAGGTGGAATATTTTGTTTTAACACGGTTGATAAAAACAAAATCGACAGCGATTCATTTGTAGAGCACACAGCAACAAGCGAAAATAGCTTCTTCACATTTCGCTCTGGCTGGCACTATAGTGGCATTGGTAGTAAACAGTTATTAAAACTCAGCATAGAAAAAACCACCGCAGACAAAACACTCGTATGGCACGACGAGCACCCAATGGTTGCTTTTAGTTATACCGAGCTTAAAGAAGCCCTAAAGCCGTACTTCGAAATTCACATATTTGAACATGACTACGACAAAATAACCCCATGGACAGAGCGCTCAGGCAACGCCATTTTTGTCTGCGTAAAAATTTAAGGCAAACATTCATCAAGAAGAGATAAAAGTTTGGGTAGAGCGCAGCGAAACCCAACGAGCTCCAACGTACCTCCAATACCCACGCCCTCGATAACCCCGCATTATATATTTGAAAACGTAGGTCGGATAAGCGAAGCGCCATCCGACACAGTAACTTATTTAAGTTTCGGCGAATATAAATACCTAGTTCATATTGTTTTTAATTTTTATAATTTATATTAAAATCATGATGTTACACTATTTTTAAATCTTAAAAGGAGCTAAGAAATTATTGAAGTTGTTTTTATTAAAAAGATATTTTGGAAGAACATTGATCGCTTACTGGTTTGGAGATTTGAGCTCGCGAAATGAGTTACAAAATAAATGATTACTCTAATTTATCTTAGACTATCCTTTTGAAGCGCTAAAAAAGCCTATCTAATGAGATAGGCTGTACTGAATATTAGCTCTAAACTTCTAAAAAGTCTTTATAGGATAATTTTGCTTATTTCATTTACTGGAATACAGAGTTATCAACATTTATCCATAAATTTTCGTGTAAACCATCTATTTTATTAAGGATATCTGAATCACAATCATCACTAAATTGTACTATATGATTATATACAAGATCATCATTACTACTATTTACATCAATTTCAAAGTGTAAGCTTTCCATTTCTTCAAAAGTTAAATTAAATTCTAATGCTAAAGATTTACGAAGCTCTGTATCATCTCCTGGTTGGTTTATACTTTTAGGTAGGATAGAAAACTCTGCACTTTTTATACCTTTAGTCTTCCAGCCTCTCAAAAAACCAGACCATAGATTACCACGTAAATTTGAAGTTTCACTTAAACGATTAGCCTTCCATCGAGTGATTTCTCTAGTTCCATCGACTTTATAAAGAACTACTTCTGCTTCTTTATTTTCTATGAGTTGAGCTTTAAATGAATTTTCGTCAGTAGGGTAAAATTTTAATTCTGGTTTTATCTCAACTTTTCCCTCTGCATTATCAAGTAATCGAACAATTACTGCTTCTGGCGTGTCAAAACCTTCTGCAATTTTTTCTAATCTTGAATATGTGGTTGATGATATTTCAATACATTTTTTCATAATTACTCTTCTCTACAGGCTAAATTTAATTCAATAATAAATCATATATGATTAAAATCAAGTTATTTATGATTTCATTTTGATTTTCAGTGTATCAAAAAGCAACCAAAGGAGGGCAAGATTTTTTATCTTCAGACACCAAAACGATTACCCATCTTTTTATCCCTCAATCATGCTTTTACTTAATCAAAGTTTGAGTGAGTAACATAAAAGCGTTGCCCTATAACAATACTTTTCTGTATCTTTTTAATAGCTCAAAGGCTATTCAGCCGTTAAATGAGTTTGGGGATCCTTAAGTGTGAGCTTTAGTCTTAAACTTACAACTATAAACATTAAATACTTACAAGGAAGAACACTTGCATATCCAAATTGCAGAACACATTAAACTAGCTCCTTTAGTGGAAAGCGATGCTGCGGACATTTTAAAGACTGTTAATTTAAGTCGGGCAGGTTTAGGTAAGTTTTTGCCTTGGGTAGAAGGGGTAAACAATATTGAATCAGCTAAAAAGTACATACTCGACAGAGTAAACAGCGGGCTTAATAGTTCGCGGTGGTTTAAAATTTATTATAAAGATAATCTGAGTGGTATTTTTGCAGTTAAGTCTATTTGCCCTGAGTTGAATGTAGCGGAGCTTGGTTACTGGTTAAGTAGTGATGCACAAGGAAATGGTATTATCAGTCAAGTAATTACGAGAGTGCCAATCATACTCAAAAATACAAGCGCTAAAGTAATTGAGTTTAGATGCTTAGAACAAAATGTAGCTAGCATTAAAATTGCTTTAAAATCAGGTGCAAGTTTAGTTGGTACTATTCCAAACTTTGTATCGGTTGGTAATACACGACAACAACTTAATATATATCAAGTGGCTTTATAAATAACCCTGAATACCAGACTCTCCAGTAATAACTCTGTCTATTTAATTACTTTTTTCATCAATCTCTTTCCCGCAATTATAACAATCGTTAGTGGGAAGCTTATAACTAGAAATAGAGCGCATTACTTGGTTTTTCTTACAGGCAGGGCAGGCGTAATTAATTACAGAGATTATAAGCGCAATAGCAAAAACAAAACTACCGATATAAAACGGGTTTGAGTAAAATTGCATACTTGGCTCTGAAAAGTTAAAACCGATAATACAGATGATTAAGGCAGTTAAATAAAGTTTAAATTTTAGGCTTTTATTCAAAGTTTAAATATCCAATTGGCAAGGTGCTAATAATAAGTGCTTTGGCAGTTTTAACAAATTATTTACTAAATTACTAATTAAGTTTTTATATAGCGCAAATGTATAGGCATAAAAAAAGCGTTGCCCTTGAGCAACGCTTTTCTGTATTTGTCTAATAGCTGGTAGCTAACTTACTGTGCCGCTAGCTTATTCTGCAGCAAACTTATTCTGCAGCTAACTTATTCTGCAGCAAACTTATTCTGCAGCTAACTTATTCTGCTGCAAGATAGTCCAACACTACTTGATGGTGATCTTTGGTTTTAAACTTATCAAATAGGTGTTTAATTTTACCGTCTTGGCCTACTAAAAACGTCAAACGGTGAATACCATCGTACTCTTTTCCCATAAACTTTTTGTAGCCCCATACACCGAATGCTTCAGCAATGGCGTGGTCTTCATCGGCTAATAAATCAAAATTAAGCTCTTTTTTAGTTTCAAAGTTTTTAAGGCGCTTAATTGGATCTGGGCTAATACCTACAACGCGGGTATTAAATTTAGCAAGCTGTGCTTGCTCATCGCGTAGGTTTTCGGCTTGTACAGTACAGCCCGGCGTTGACGCTTTAGGGTAAAAGTACACAAGCACTTGTTGCTCTTTTAACAGCTCGCTTAATGTTACTGTTTCGTCGTTTTGGTTTTGTAGGCTAAAAGCGGGTGCAGTATCGCCAGCTTGTAATGGACTAATTGTGTTCATGTTTAGCATCCTTAACGAATTCGTTTAAAAATATAATCTACGTTTAGCGTGTGAGAAAGGCTCTCAAAACTAATTTTAAATTGATCTATATCTACATCAACAGGTATGTTGAATTCAAGTTCACAACGCATTTTAATGTTGTCTTCTTGGGAATAAGTGTCTGACTTAAGTGAGCAAATACTAATATTATTGTCGGCAAAAAAGCGCGTTACTTTGCTCAATGTGCCAGGGGTGTCTATGCCTGTGTATTCTAGTGTGTAACCTGCACAAAACTCGCTAGGAGTATGACTTGCTGTACGCTTCATCATGGTTAGCAGGCCAAGTTCCATGGCTTTAGTGGGCAGTACGTGCTCTATGCGGCTTATTGCCGACATGTCGCCGCTAAGTAGCATTATGAAGGTAAATTCGCAGCCTAAAATAGCAATACGGCTGTCAATAATGTTGCAGTGGCAATCGCTAACCAGTTGGGTTAGTTCACTTACTATACCGGGTCTGTCTTCGCCAATCGCTGTTAAAACAATTTGATGATTTGAAAATGCAGTCATGAGTTCAAATACCTTGTTACTTGGATTATATCAACCGAGTTGGCAACACCAAAAATACACACGAGAAGTTGCACGGCGGCGAAGTTTAACACAAAAAGGGCTCTAAACTACAGCACACGCTAATTAAGCGCTTTTAAAGTGCGGTGTTTCTTGTTTTTACTGGCACGGGAAAGTACCATAGCTAAAATTTGCTTATTTGCGCTTAGTTGCTTACTAAGTTGAAGTGCTGAACTTTATTGCATTTAGGCAGCCAAATAATAAATGTAAAGTTAATATTGATTTTACACTGAACCAAATCGGTATTACCCACTCATATATTTGTTAAAACAATTAAAGGGTATGCTAAGGAGAAATATCTGTGCAGTATTGGATCCCAAAAGCACTTGCAGTAAGTGTATTGGTAAGTTTATCAGGGTGTAGTGTATTTATTAATAAGGCACATGACGAGCGTAATTATCGTACGCATGAGCCTGTAAAAGCACCAGCGTCGTTATCTCAACCAGCTCAAGACCCAGTTTATAAAATGGATGTAGGTCAATACGACAATAATCCTGAAGCTACAAATTACCGCCCACCGGCACAAGTATTAACAATTGCGAAAGGCAGTTGGGTAGAAGAGACAGATAAACAAGCGCGTATTTATTTTGATAAAAATGATGGCATTGCTGATTTAGATGAGTTTCTTTGGGATACGATTAAATCTGTCCTAGCTGATAATAACGCGGGCACAACTAAAGAAGATAAGCTACTTGGTATTATTGAAACTGATTGGTACTCAATCATTAAAACCGAAGAAGGTTTTTGGTGGTGGGGCGATGAAGTTAACGATGATTTAGAAAAGTTTAGGTTCACTATTGAAGAAAAATCACATCAACGCACTGCGTCTTTACGTGTAGAGCTGATTGATTTTAAAGGTGATAAAACGCTAACAGACTTACTCAAGCAGCAGCTAGAAGTACGTGCGCTTAACCAAGTAGTAAGCGAGTTTGATTACCGTTACCGTCAACTTGAAGTTGATATGCGTAAACGCCAAGGTATTATTTCTCTTGAAATGGGCTTTGATAATAAAGGTAATGCAGCACTTGTAACTGAGCAATCTTA
Source organism: Pseudoalteromonas sp. NZS100 (assembly GCF_015864815.1). Lineage (NCBI taxonomy): Bacteria > Pseudomonadati > Pseudomonadota > Gammaproteobacteria > Alteromonadales > Pseudoalteromonadaceae > Pseudoalteromonas > Pseudoalteromonas sp. NZS100. Next base: position 32,200 of record NZ_JADYWM010000012.1, on the reverse strand, counting down.
CGACGCTGTGTTTGACCGTTTCTCTGGGTTTTTAGAGCGCTTGTCGTTCTCTATTGTTGAAATTAACCCAGATACGGGCTTAATTACTGCAGATTATACTAAACCAGAAACAAGCGTTTGGGATTCAATTTGGGGTGATGACGTAGCTCAACTACCTATTGATGAAGGCCAATACCAAATTTTAGTAAGCAAAACTAAAGAAGGCGGTACTAGCTTAACGTGGATGGATGATAAAGGCGAAACGCTTGAGCCAGGTACTATGAATGGTTTACAACAAGCATTAGAAGCAGCACTCATTCAGCGCGGCATTAAAATTTAAATAATAATAAGTTTTACCACAAAAAGAGCGCTATGCTCTTTTTGTGGTTTTTATAGGTTAAACAATATGTCTCAGCTACCTGAACGTTCACACTATACGTGGCGCACTTGGTTTACTTTTTTGGTTCCTTCGTTAATTGGCGTGTTTTTATTTATGACACCCATTAGTACTTCGCAAGGGATGACCATTCCTATTGCCGTTATGGCAAAAGCGGTTCAAGCAATGATGCTTGGCTCTGCTCAAGCAATTATTACCCTCATTATTTGTATTACAGGGGTTATTTCTGTAATTACTAAAGTGTTTAAACCCGCCGCTATATGTAACTCACCTTTGTTAAAGCATTTATTTGATGTGAGCTGGACATGGCTGGTGGTACGCTTATTTGGTATGGCGTTTGGTTTAATGACGTACTTAAGCCTAGGCAGCGAGATGATTACCTCGGCCAATACTGGCGCGCTGGTATTAAATGACTTATTGCCTGTGTTGTTTTCGGTATTTATTTTAGCGGGCTTATTACTGCCGCTATTAATTAACTTTGGTCTATTAGAGCTTGCTGGTACGTTAATGACCAAAGTAATGCGCCCTGTATTTGGTGTACCAGGCAGAAGCGCGGTTGACTGTACTGCATCGTGGTTAGGTGATGGCAGTGTGGGTATTTTGATGACTGCAAGGCAGTACGATCAAAAGCACTATACACAACGCGAAGCGGCTATTATTGGTACTACGTTTTCAGCGGTTTCAATTACATTTAGTTTAGTGGTGCTTGGGCAAGTTAAACTTGAATACCTATTTGCACCGTTTTACGCAACGGTATGTTTAGCCGGTATTGTTGCCGCTATTATTGTGCCGCGATTACCGCCACTGCGCTTTAAAAAAGACTTACTCATTGATGGCACTGAGCCAGATAGAGACGCTGAAACAATTCCGGGTCATAAAACTTTATTTGGGCATTCGTTAGATGTTGCACTAGCTAAAGCAGATAATTCAACGGGTGTTAAAGGCACTATAAAAGAGGGCGTACATAACGCGCTTGATATGGTGTTTGGTGTGTTACCTGTAGTTATGGCGGTAGGCACATTTGCACTGATCATTGCTGAGCATACGCCTATATTTCAGTATTTAGGTATGCCGTTTGTGCCATTTTTAGAGCTATTGCAAGTACCCGAAGCAGCCGCAGCGTCGCAAACTATTATGGTAGGCTTTGCTGATATGTTTATTCCGTCAATATTAGCTGCAGGGACTATCGAAAGTGATGTAACGCGCTTTATTATTGCCGCAATGAGTGTAACTCAGCTTATTTATATGTCTGAGGTAGGTGCACTTTTACTTGGCAGTAAAATACCGGTAAATATTTTAGAGCTATTTATTATATTTATTTTGCGAACGCTAATTACTTTACCTGTTATTGCGCTAATGGCGCATTGGCTAGTAGGCTAAATTAGCAAAAATATATTTAGCGAATTGGTATTATTGAAAAAGCCCTGATTGATCAGGGCTTTTTTGTGTCTGTTGTATTTTTTATATTGGCGTTGGGCTTTATAAACTCCTGTTTTGCAGAGAGTCTAATCAGCGCAATATTACCAATGATAATGGCAAAAACAACAGCGACAGTAATTACAATATGCCAAGTTTGCATCGCAGTATCACCTAAACTTTAGTACGTTTAAGTGTGACCGCTTTGTGCTATAACAGCAATTAATTTACTCAAAAATACAATCAATAACGTTAAAAACGTCTCGCTACCGAAAGCGTTAAAAAGTTAAGCCCAGGGTTTGGCTCTTTAAAGCCTGCGTTTGAATAGTGAATAACGCGAAGGGCAACATTGGTGTGGCCAAAATCGGCTACAAGGCCTATGCGGTCTTCAAACTGGTAGTGAGTACTTATGTTTTTTCCAGCAAACTGCGTTTCATCAATCAGTGATACACCAATGCCTGCTTCTACATAAAATGGGGTGTTGTTAAAACTAAAAGCAGGAAATTGCAGCACAGGTGACATAGCAAGTACTAGGTTTGATTGTGTTTCATCGCCGTGGCGGTATTCCCACATGTTTACGCTGGTTTCAAAGTAAAAGCGTGCATCACCAATAATGTTTTGCATACCAGGTGCATGATACTGATACGCAAGCTTAACGCCGTTTACGTTACCTTCGCCTTTGAGAAAGTCAACGGCATAACCGTGGTCCGATTGAGCAAAAGCAAGCTTGCCAAAAAGTGAAACTACTAATACAAAAGAGATAATAAGTGTTTTAAGTGACGTTTTCATAGGTGCGAAATGTTTGTTTGATTTAAGTTGATAACTAAATGATAAGGGCGGCCTGTTAACAATTACAATGAGGACAAAATGCCGGTTGTATATGAGCTGTTAATAGAGTTTTCTAACTGCTTGAATTTATTTTAGTTATTCAATTGGTGCTAATTCGGCATTAATAAGTTGCTTATTTGTGCCTTTTTTATTGCGTATAGTTCGCGTAAATTACAGCCATCTTAATCACACAGACATATACAATTATGAAACTCTTTAAACTATTCGTTTTAGCCACTGCTTTTTTTAGCAGTTCGTTATTTGCACAAGCTCAGCAATCACCAGATCAGTTACTTGAATCGGTAGCCGACAAGCTTTTTGCAGATATTGGTCAAGTAAACTCAAAAGGTACAGCCAGCAAAGACGCGATGGCTGCCATTGTTGAAAAACGTTTAATGCCACATATTGACGTTAAGTTTGTGTCGTTTAAATTATTAGGTAAACACATTAAAGGTATTGAGCGCGAGCAAGCTGTTCAATTTATAGATGCAGTAGAGCATTACTTAACAGGCACATACGCCGGTGCACTAATGAAGTATACGGGTCAAAAAGTAGTATTTGAGCGTAATAACGCAAAAAGTGACTCTGAGTACGCAACAGTTAATACGCAAATTATTGAGCCAAATGCGCCTACTATCGACTTAAGCTTTAAGCTTCGTTTAGGTAAAAACAATGAGTGGAAAGTATACGATATTGTTGCTGAAGGCATTTCACTATTAAGTGCTAAACAAAAAGAGATTATTCAACGCATTTCTGATGTGGGTTTAGAGCAAGTTATTAGCGAGTTAAAAAGTAAATAGGCTATTTGTCTGGCTCTGATTAAGCCCAACTCCAACCTCAAAAACGGCCAATTACTTATGTACTTGGCCGTTTTTATATTTCTGCTAAGGACAATACCAATCCACAGTAATACTTAATCATTTAGAACAACTAAATAACGAAATTTTTGCCTTGCTATCACACGGTTTTCTACCTCAAAATAAATCACTTAATTAAGCGAATTGGTATAATCCTAAAGGATTGTTGTTATTGCGTAATTTTGCGCTAGCAGCAAAACAAAGGTGTGCTAGAATATCGGCACTTTGATTAAGCGTGGTGTCAGCTTAAAACTGATATAACTTACCACCCCCAAGCCACACTGGAGTTGTGTTGTTTTAATGGAAAATGTACTGATTTGGCCAAAGGAATACCCATTACTTATTAAAGGACTGGTAGAACAAAACGGTGCCTTTATTTTAGATGCTTTGGAAGCTTGGCCTGCTTGTCGTTCTACAAATGAAGACGATGGTGTATGCACCACCGTGCTGCCACCTATTTATTATTTGGCATGGCTAACCCCGCTGGAGCCATTTGAAGAATGTTACTTTCAACATATCTCTGAATATGACGAAGACGCACAAGCGTATATTAGTGCGGTTAAAAGCCATTACTACGATAATGAATACACCCCTGAAAGCTTAGTGCTTATGCTGTGCCAGCGCCTTGAAAAATACGCAAGCGTGGCTGCACAAAATACCATAGATACGCCACTGTCTTTAGTTGATTTATTTTTTAGTAAACGCTACTTCACCTTAATTGAGCATGCGTTAAATAATAAAAGTAAACTCTCGGCAAAGGACACATTAGCGCTTTGGAAAGAAGTTGATTTTAGAGAGCGCCTAAGTGCGTTTATACCAGAGTCTATTGCTGATTTAGATACTCTCTCTGAACTTGCCAGCGAAAAAGTAGCTGCGGGTAAAGACTATTTTACGCTGCTTACGCAGGTTTCTCCTGATGTTGACTCTGTTGTTCTCTTAGAAAAAGCTTTGCTTACTCATTTACGTAAAAAAACAGCTAAGCAAACAATGGCTATGCGTTTTATTGAACAAGGCGCTACTGGTGTACTTGCTGATGAAAACAATAAAACAGCCTTTATGTGGGCCGCCGAAAAAGGCTTTGTAAATGTGGTTGAAACGCTACTTGCAAAGCAAGACAAAAAAGCGACAGATAACTTAGGTAATACTGCGCTTCATTATGCTGTGTTTGCTAAAAATGAGTCGTTAATGGTGCTGCTTATTAAAGCCGGATACGATTTTAGAGCACGTAATAAAGAAGGTTTAAGCTGTTACCGTTTAGCGGTGAGTATTAAAGCTAATAACTTAGTTAAATGTTTAGAGCGTGACTTTGGTATTAAAGAACTTTCGCCAGAAGGGCAGTTCGATCGCATTAAAAAAGTGCATGTGCTACATGCTATTGTAACTATATTGCTGCCTTTACAGTTGTTTTTCTTTTTTGATGAAACCCTCTCAATTAAAAGTGAGCTGACGCTGGGTTTAACTATGACTGCGGTGATTTGTTTTTTCTTTGCGACCACTTTAAAACGCTGTGCGCTATATCCACATATTAAACACCCTTGGGGTTTATTTGTGCTTAGAGGCTTTTCGTTTATTAGCTTAATTGCTCAAATAGGGTTGGCGAGTATTGTGGTGCTAGCTGCCTTGAGCGATTTAGTTTAGCTAGTTTTAAACAATTAATAAAAAACGCGCTTAAAGTAATTTAAGCGCGTTTTTTTGTATATAGCGTTTATGGTTAAGCCTTATTTACCGTGCTCATTTGCTGCTTTTTCTTCAGCTAATTCTTCTTTAAGCTTACGGATTTTTAAACCTTGTTCTTGTCCGCGATGTCTTGCGTAGTAAGTACAACCAATAAACATAGATGATGCAAATACCAGCTCTAACAACACCCAAATTAATTCATCTGGCGCTGCCCACAGCATAGTAAGACCGTGGATAAAATAAAGCATTACAATAAAGTTAGCCCACGCATAGGTGTATGTGTTGTCTTGAATTATGCCTCTTAGCGGCAGCAGTAAAGGAATGATAGGAAAAAACAATGACACCCAACTAGTATTACCGTCTAGAGGGGGTATAAAATACATCCACAAAGGAATCAGAATAAGTAAACCAACATAGCCAAATAGTGCTGCACGTTGAAATTTTACCGTAATCGGCTTTTTAGCTGGACTGTCAGCTGTATTCATTTAAGTTTTCTCGCAATGTGAGCAAGGCGTTTACCAACGCTTTGGCATATTTTAATTTCGTCTTTGCTTAGCTGTGCACTATTCGCGCTGCCAGCGACGTGTGTTGCACCGTATGGTGTTCCACCGGTTTGTGTTGCAAGTAGTTCGGGTACATCGTACGGCACGCCCATAAGCATCATACCGTGGTGTAATAGTGGCAAAGATAAGTTAAGTAAGGTTGCTTCATTTCCACCATGCATACTACTTGATGACGAAAATACACACGCTGGCTTATCGATTAATTGGCCTTTTAGCCACAAGTCGCTGGTGGTTTCCCAAAAGCTTTTTGCTTGAGAGGCCATCATGCCAAATCGAGTTGGTGTACCAAATGCTAAACCATCGCAATTTATTAAATCATCTTTGGTGATCACAATATCGTGCGCATTTTTAGCCACAAAGGTGCGAAGTAGTGCACTAGCACCTTGTTGCTCTATCGACTCTGCTATCTCGTGAGCCATTGCTTCAACTGAGCCATGGCTTGAGTGATAAAGCACCACAATGGTTGCACTCATTATAAAACGCTTAGTACGTTTTCTGGTGGACGACCAATCGCTGCTTTATTGTTATTAACTACGATAGGGCGTTCAATCAATTTTGGGTATTTAACCATAGCGTTAATAAGTGCATCCTCATTTGTTTCATCTTTCAAATTAAGCGCTTTGTAGTCATCTTCTTTTGTGCGCATCATTTCACGTACGGATGAAAAACCAAGTTGGATTACAAGCGTTGAAATTTGCTCGTGAGTAAGAGGGGTTTTTAAATACTCTACAACACTTGGCTCTATCGCTTTACTTTGCAGTAGCGCTAGCGTTTCGCGTGATTTAGAACAACGTGGGTTGTGGTAAATAGTAACAGACATAAAATGATTCCAAAGTGTGAATTGCGTCTATTTTAGGGTAAGCGCTTGCAGACTTAAAGTCTTGCAAGCTCTTTTTGTAAAAGTCGATACTGGGTAAGTAGTGCTTTTAAACGTTGTTGCTTTACAAGTTCGGTTGGCTCTACGAAGTTAAGTGCTTTTTGTACTTCGTCTGCGGCTTTTAAATAAGCACCATATTGAGCCAATACATCGGCGTTCGCTTCGTGATATGAGGCTAATTTATCTTGTTTTTTATACGCATCAGCAAGAAGTTGCTTGCCTAGGTTATGATCTGGCTTTTCGAGTAAAAAACTCTTCAAAATATTTTCGGCTAGTTCATATTGCTCAGCTTCAAGTGCTGCGTTGGCATAGTTAAGCGTAATCACCTGATTATTAGGGCGATACTGATTTAAATCAGCTAAAAATTTTACGGCTTCATCTGCCTTTTTTTGCGCGATGAGTAAATCGGTATGGGTATCTATATAAAATAGGTTTTTAGGATCGTTTTTTAAAAGCTCATCTAGTATTGGGGCTGCTTCATCAAGCTTTTTTTGATCAAGTAAGCTAATAGCTAAACCGTACTTTAAAGCGGTGTTATCGTAGCTATTTTCGCGTAGTCGTTTTCTAAATAGGTCTTCGGCGTTTTCTGGTTTGTTGTCGTAGCGCGCAAGCACGCGGCTTTTAGCTAAATTAAACTCAAGACTGGCACTCATATGACGCACAGGAAATTGCTCTGCACGCAAACGTACATCTGATACACGACTCTCTGGTAATGGGTGAGTAAGTAAAAACGCAGGTGGTTTATATTTATAACGAATTTGCGCGGCAAGTTTAGTTAAAAATTCGCTCGATGCACGAGCATCAAAGCCTGCATTGTTAAGCGTTTGCATGCCTATGCGGTCAGCTTCTTGCTCGGCTGAGCGACTATGCGTTAACTGACTAAAAGCAGATTGTGTTTGGCTGGCAGATATAATCGCAATACCCGCATCTGGTGCAACAACGGTTGCTAATATTCCGGCTATCATACCGGCAATAGTCAGCGCGCTGTTATCTTGTTGTTGTTGTATTCTTCGTGCTAAGTGGCGCTGTGTTACGTGAGCAATTTCGTGACCAAGCACTGAGGCAAACTGGCTCTCGTTATCGGCTTGCGCTATTAACCCGGTGTGTACACCTACATGCCCGCCATAAAATGCAAACGCATTTATTTCTGAGTTATTTATCCAAAAAAACGAAAACGGAAAGCGCACGTCATTAGCATTAGCAACAAGTTTACGGCCAATAGTCGTGAGGTATTCATCAAGCACTGGGTCATTTATTACTGGCGATGAACCTCGTATTTGCATCATCATTACTTCGCCAATGGCTTGTTCTTTTTCGAGTGGCAGTGCTTGTAATGCAGATGTTCCTAAATCAGGAAGTGTAAAATTGGTTTGCGCTTTTAAAGGTTCGCTTATTAATAAGCTAAACGTAAGCGCGGCACTGCATAAAGTGATAAATGCTGATTTTAGCTGCATTTTATTCCTTGTTAATTTGTTCGCCAATTGCAATTTTGGCTATGTCTATTTCGTCACTGCTTGCACGGCTGTCTTTTTCGCACAATTGGTATAGTTCTTTTATTGTGACTCCATCAAGCTTTACAACGTTCAATTCTCGCTGCAAAAAAGTAATAATTTTATGTACTACTTTGTGTGCATGTAAAATAATGGCTTTATCTGCTTTGTCGCCTCGTTCAAAATAAAAGCCAATAAACTTATGTAACTGACTTATTCTGATCAAGTTTTTCATTGAATGTGGGTCCCACACTCTAAACTCCATAAAGCGATTATTTTTTATGTATTGATCAACAATAACATCTTTAGCATAAGGCTGTGCCCATAGCTCAAAGCCTCTGTCGGTAAATACTTGGTGCAGCGCAATACGTGGCTTATGTTTGGTATGTATTTCACCTAAGTTATCTTCATAGCCTTCTAATAAATCTAAGTTCCAATTGCGTTTATCTAAAAGTTGTTTAACTGCATTGTCGAACCCATGATCTAAAATTCCTTCTGATTCGCTTATTGATGAGGCAACAAGGTGATAAAAAGGAGGTAGTTCGCCCCAATTAATCTGCTTTTTAAACCAATTAATCTCTTTGAGTGTTGGATTACTTGGTAGTTGCGCTTTATTATGCGTGCCAGGCATTAACTTATCCTTACTGCTAGTTATGTTATAAGGATAAACTATTGCAGGAATTGTTTTAACAAAAAGTTACAACGGTTTGAGTATATAAATACGTAGACCGTAAATATGCGACTTATTATTCATTTACTATACGGATAAAGTAGTTATGGTAGAGCGCGATTTAAAAGAGTTTAAGTGTCCTCAGCAATTTGTGCAGTTCAAGCTTGCGCTTCGAAGTGCGCAATCATCAAAACAACGCATCACTTTTAGTCTTAATAAAGGTGAAAGTGCGAACGACATTGAACGTTTTTTGCAAAAAAATGCTTATAGTTACAATTTTGATAAACAACGTGGGTTGTTATTAGTGGAGCCATTACATGTTTGAATACGTAAAAACATGGTACGAAAGGAAGTTCTCGGATCCTCATTCGTCTACCTTATTATTTTTATTATTGGTATCAGTTGCCTTACTTTACTTTTTTGGCGCGTTAATTGTTCCTGTGCTTGTTGCACTGGTTATCGCTTATTTACTAGATTGGCCGGTTGTTCATTTAGAGCGTGTTGGCTTAAAACGTTTTACTGCAACAATTATTGTAATGTTGATATTTATTAGCATTATGCTCACCCTTATTTTAGTTATTGGCCCAGTGCTTTGGAAGCAAACCAGTAACTTAGTGCAAGAAACACCGCATATGCTAGAGCAGGGGAAGTCTTATTTAATGGCTTTACCTGAACAATACCCAAGTTTAATTAATATAGAACAAGTACAAGCAATTGTTGCAACCGTAGAAGCTAAAATTATTGAGTTTGGTCAAGCGGTATTATCGTTTTCACTTACGTCTTTAAAAGATGTTGTTGCTTGGCTTATATATTTGGTGCTTGTGCCGTTACTGGTGTTTTTTATGCTTAAAGATAAGCTGGAGCTGACAGGGAGTATAGCTAAACTGATCCCGCAGCAACGGCGCTTGATTTTACAAGTGTGGAACGAAATGAACCAACAAATTATGAATTACATTCGCGGTAAAGTATTCGAAATTTTAATTGTTGGTGGTGTGTCTTTCATTGCATTTACTGTTTTAGATTTGCGCTATGCAGCTTTACTTGGTGTGCTTGTTGGCTTTTCGGTATTAATTCCATTTATTGGCGCGGCACTCGTCACTATTCCGGTAGCGGCAGTTGCACTGTTTCAGTTTGGATTAGAAACGCAGTTTTGGACCATTTTAATTATTTATGGAATTATTCAGGCGCTTGATGGCAATGTACTTGTACCGCTGTTGTTTTCTGAGGCAGTTGATTTAAATCCGGTATTTATAATTGTCGCGGTATTATTTTTTGGTGGTTTATGGGGGTTTTGGGGCGTATTTTTTGCCATCCCGTTGGCCTCATTAGTAAAAGCGCTAATAACAGCTTGGTCGTCAACGCACGAAGAGATCAGCAAAGAGCTCAGTGAATAGTTAAGCAAACAGACTTTTAGTTTAAAAAAGCATAGTAAACGCACCTCTAGTGCTAATTGATTATTACTCATTACCTGTAAATTTATGTACTATTGGTAATAAGATATATTTTTTAGTAATAAGGTGCGTTTTTTAATGTCTGAGTTTTTATTGCACGATGAGCCAGTAAAACAAGTTTACCTTGATGCAAATGCAACGACCCCTGTGTTGCCTTGTATTGCTGATGTTGTTTCTCATACCATGCAAATATGTTTTGGTAATCCTTCAAGCCCGCACATCACAGGTATTCAAGCCAAGCATTTATTAGAACAAACACGTCAAAAGGCACGTACGGTTATCGGCGCAACTAATGGCGATATCCTATTTACCTCTGGTGCAACGGAGGGTATTCAAACTGCGGTGGTTTCTACATTAATTAATGCTAAAAAGCAGTCTATTAAAAACCCTGTATTATTATATGGCGCTACTGAGCATAAAGCGGTGCCAAATACACTCAAGCACTGGAATAGCGTACTTGATGTTAATGCTCAGGTGCTTGCTATTCCGGTTGATAGCAACGGTATTTTAGATTTAGATTTTATCGCAGAGCATATTAATAACGCTTTGATGATTTGCACCATGGCCGTTAATAACGAAACCGGTGTATATCAAGATTTACCCGCTATAGAGCAGGTGATCCGTAGCCGTAACAAAAATGTATCGTGGATGGTGGATTGCGTACAGGCACTCGGTAAACAAGCGCTCGCACTGAGTAATACAACTATTGATTACGCTCCTTTTTCGGGGCATAAGCTTTACGCACCTAAAGGTATTGGCTTTTTATATATTCGTAGTGGCAGTGCGTACACACCTTTTATAGCGGGTGGCGGTCAAGAAAGTGGAATGCGTTCAGGCACCGAAAATCTACCCGGTATTGCAGGGTTAAACAAACTATTTAGTATGTTGCTTGATAAATCAGACGATACATTTAAACCAATTAGCACACTAAACTCTTATCGAAGCCAGTTACAAAGCGCGATAAAAGACACCTTTGGCGATATTACATTTAATCATGATTTTGCTTATAGCGTGCCTACCACACTTAACTTTGCGGTAAACGATTTAACGAGCAAAGAAGTGATTGATTTATTTGATGCTGCGGGCATTCGCGTAAGTGGTGGCTCGGCTTGTAGTACAGGCGCATCAACAAGTTTTGTTTTAGATGCAATGGGTGCAAGTAAGTGGCAAAGTGAAAATGCGATTAGGCTATCGTTTGGACCTGCTGCAACACAACACGATATTGATGATGCTTGTGTGCGTATTCGCGCTCTTAAAGCAATACTTCAGGCTAACTGTTTAATTGTATCTGATAGCACTACACCACAACAAGAAGTGTGCGCACTTGGCCTTACTCAGTTTAGGCACCAAGGAGCATGTAGTTGGCTTTATGTAAGCGATGATAAGCGCGCAGTTATAATAGACCCGATTGTTGAGCTTATTCCGCGCTTTGAAAAAATAGCCAATACACAAAACTTAACTATATCAGCGGTGCTTAATACTCATCTGCATCAAGAGCGAGAGTCAGCGACTAATTTATTAACCAGCGTTCTTGCATCAAGAGTTGTAAAAGGTGAGGTTGATGCTTTAGGTTGGCCACTAAATGCAGAAAGTATTAGCTTAGCAAATGACGTACTTGAAAAAATATCGACACCTGGGCACAGCAAAGATAGCGTAAGTTATTTATTAAAAAATAGTAATGGCGAAACGCGTTATTGTTTTTGTGGTGATTTAATTTTGCCTGCAGGGCTTGGCAATACATCGCTTATAGGTGGGGATGCAAAAGCAATGGCACGCTCTATTTTAGCAATAAGCGAGCAACTTAATAGCACCAGCATTATTTGCTCAGGGCACGACTACCAACAATGTTTTGCCATGAACTGGGTTGTACAACAAAACCAAACGCCATTACTCAATGCGTTAGTAAGCGGCAGTATTTCAGTTGATGAATTTACAATACAAAAGCAGCAGTACGACGCTTCAAAGCAAGTAAATAACACGCAATTGTGTGGTTATGTAAATGCATTGCCTGAGATTGATACACAGCAATTAAATTTTGATGACGCTAAAGCAATGTTAAACACCAGCGATGTGTATTTAATAGATACTCGGGAGCCGTATGAACATGGAGCAAATAATGTTGCTCAGTTATTTAATACACTTGATGAAAAAACATTAAATATACCGCTTAGCAGAATGGCAAATGCGGTATTTGAAGGGCAGTTAAGTAAAAATAACAAATATATTTTATTATGCCGCAGTGGTAACCGCTCAAAGATTGCTGCGAGCAATTTAATGCAGCTAGGGTACAAAACTGTTTATAACCTAAGTGGTGGGCTAGCGCTTAGTAATTAAGCAAAGATTGTAATTTATACAAAATCGGCTTTATAGCCGATTTTTTGTTTTTAAGGTTTATTTGTTTGCAAGGCAAACAATTACAGTAATTAGTGAATAACTATGAAAAGTAATTAGCAGCGCTTATAAAAATTCATTAATATTTCATTTTGATTGATTAAGCTATGCCGTTGCCTTTAAAATTACAGGTAAATTAATTTATAAAATTTTTATGATACCGGTGTCAAAAGCTAAAAATTGCGTTATCATCTGCACATAAAATTATAAAAACAGCACTTTTTTTGCATTTTTAGTTATACTATTTGCGCTTTAATTTAGTGTGAATAAGTAGTATTAAGAGTTTTGCTTTTATAAAAAACATTTTTAAATCAATTGATTGAAAAAAATAGAGGATATTTCCATGTCTAACCGAACGCAACTAGCAAGTTGGCAAGCACTAGAACAAAGTGCAGCTAAGATGAAACAAACACATCTAAAAACGTTATTTGCACAAGATGACACGCGCTTTTCTGAGTTTTCTACTCAAGTACCAGGCGTATTATTCGACTATTCTAAGCAACTTATTGATAACGATGTTTTTGCTAACTTAATATCGCTTGCTAAAGAATGCGATATTGCATCGTGGCGCGATAAAATGTTTAGCGGTGAAAAAATAAATATCACTGAGGATCGCTCAGTTTTGCATACGGCACTTCGTAATCGTGCTCACACTCCATTAATTGTTGATGGCGAAAACGTGACACAAGCCGTAGACAACGAGTTAGCTAAAATTAAAGTGTTTGTAGAAAAAGTTCGTAGCGGTAAATGGTTAGGCTATACCGGCAAAGCGGTAAAAGATGTTGTAAGTATTGGTGTTGGTGGCTCTAACCTTGGACCACAAATGGCAACTGAGGCATTAAAAGCACTTGCTGATGATACGTTAAATGTTCACTACGTATCTAATGCTGACGGTGTACAAATTTCGTCTATATTAAAAGCCATTGACCCTGAAACAACATTATTTGTTATTTCGTCAAAAACATTTACGACGTCAGAAACCATGACAAACGCAAAAACGGCGGTTGACTGGTTTTTACAAACAACAAAAGATGAAAGTACAATTGCAAAGCATTTTGTTGCAGTAAGTACAAATTTAGAAAAAACGGCAGCCTTTGGTATCAGCGACGAAAACGTATTCACTATGTGGGATTGGGTTGGTGGTCGCTTTTCACTTTGGAGTGCGATAGGCTTACCAATTGCTTTATATTTAGGGTACGACGCCTTTGAAGCAATTTTAGAAGGTGCGTTTGAAATAGACGAGCACTTTAAATCTGCGCCGTTTGAGCAAAATATACCATTAATTATGGCATTGCTTAGTGTATGGAATACGAGCTTTTTAGGTTATACAGCGCAAGCTATATTACCGTACGATCAAGCACTGCATATGTTGCCTGCGTATTTACAGCAAGGCGAAATGGAAAGTAACGGTAAACACGTTAACTTTGCAGGCGAAACGGTACCTTATACTACGGTTCCAATTATTTGGGGCATGACGGGTATTAATGGCCAGCACGCATTTTATCAGTGTTTACACCAAGGTAATGTAATTGTACCTGCAGATTTTATTGCATCAGTTAAGCCACAAGTGAATGTTGATAAGCATCACGATATTTTATTATCGAACTTCTTTGCACAAACAGAGGCGATGATGAGTGGTGTAGATGCAGCGCAAGTTACAGCTGATTTAACTGCTAAGGGTAAATCGCAAGCAGAGATTGATGAGTTATTAAATCATAAAATTCATCAAGGCAATCGTCCTACAACGTCTATGCTATTAGATACAGTAGATGCTAAAACAGTGGGCCGTTTAATTGCACTGTATGAGCATAAGATATTTTGCCAAGGCATTATTTTAGAAATATGTTCGTTTGACCAATGGGGTGTAGAGCTAGGTAAAGGTTTAGCATCTAAAATTGAGAGTGAACTTACTGATGATAGCGTGAAACACGCTCATGATAGTTCTACAAACGGCTTAATGGCATACTACAAACAAAACCGTACGCAGTAAAAAATTCGCTTACGCAAGTAAGTAAACCGAGTACCTTTGAACGGGTAGCGCTGGAGTGCTTAGGGTCTGTATTTTTGTGAGAGGAGATACAGGGCCCCTAAGGCTCATTTAATAAGCGCAATGATAAACAATAATAATAAATCATCGATACAGAACAATTCAGCAGGCTTTTATTTAAATACAGCTATAAAAGCCATCTAATCTAGCAATAAATAGGCATACCCGCGCATTTACCAAATGTACTGGGTATCACAACGTAGAGAGTAACTATGCTTAATCCTTTTGATATTATAATTTTTGGGGGCGGTGGTGATCTTGCGTTACGCAAATTGCTACCTGCAATGTACAGAGCATATCAAGAAGGTAACTTACCTGAAGGCTCACGTATCCTACCAACAGTGCGCGAAGAATCGAAACGTGCTGAATACATAGAAACAGCGCATAAAGCATTACAAGAATTTTTAAGCAAAGGTGAGTTTAACGCTAAAGATTGGAAAGCGTTTTCTACTTTTTTAGTGCCAGTGGTAAGTAATGTTACAGAAGCAGACGACAACTGGGATGTGCTAAAAGGCATTTTAGATGAGCACGAAAGTACTAAGTCTCGTGTGTTTTACTTATCGCTTCCGCCTGCTGTTTACGGCACATGTTGTGAAATATTATCGACTAAAGGTTTAATTACACCTACATCACGCGTTGTTGTTGAAAAGCCAATTGGTTATTGCGGTGATTCTGCTGAAGCAATTAATGGAAAAATTGCAGAGTTTTTTAATGAAGAACAAATTTTCCGTATTGACCATTACTTAGGTAAAGAAACAGTACAAAACTTAATGGCGCTGCGTTTTTCAAACTCATTGTTTGAAAATATGTGGGATGCTAAATCTATTGATAATATTCAAATTAGCTTGTCAGAAACGGTTGGTCTTGAAAGCCGCGCTGGTTTTTATGATAAAGCCGGTGCACTTCGTGACATGGTTCAAAACCACTTATTACAACTACTTTGCTTAGTTGCAATGGAGTCGCCTAATAAGCTAAACGCTAACAGCATTCGTAACGAAAAACTAAAAGTATTAGAAGCACTTCGCCCGCTTGTAGATGGTGATGTTGATGAAAATATTGTTCGTGGTCAATACGTACCAGGTGACTTAAACGGTAAAATTGTACCGGGTTACTTAGAAGAGCTAAATGAAGGTTCTAGTAAAACAGAAACGTTTGTAGCTATTCGCGCGCATATTGATAACTGGCGCTGGGCAGGTGTTCCATTTTACCTTCGTACGGGTAAACGTATGGCTAAGCGCTGTGCAGAAATTGTGGTTGAATACAAAAAAGTATCTCACAATATCTACGAAGATAACGTGGGTAATATCGAGCCAAATCGTCTTGTTATTCGTTTGCAGCCAGAGGAAACAATTCAACTAACGCTTATGTCTAAGCGCCTTGATAATCTTCAAATGCAACTTGAGCCAGTAACAATGAATATTGAGCTTTCACAAGCTTACAGCAATGGTTTCCACTCAGATGCGTACAAGCGTTTAATGCTTGATGCCGCTGCTGATAACCCGTCGTTATTTATTCACCGTGATGAAGTTCGTCAAGCGTGGAAGTGGATTGATCCAATCATCGACCGTTGGCAAGACAAAGGCAAGCCTGCGCTTTACCGTGCTGGTAGCTGGGGACCTGATGATGCTGATGAATTATTGGCAGAAAACAATCATGTATGGTTTAACACAGGCGATAAGGTATAAGCATGGCAACACTAGTTGAAAAGTTTTTTGATGATAAAGACGCGTTAACAGCTGAGCTTTCTGCAACGCTTGAGCAATCATTACGTGATGGCATTAAAAACGATGGCCGTGCTGTATTAATGGTGTCGGGCGGCTCGTCTCCTGCGCCCGCTTATAAGCATTTATCAACGCTTGATTTAGATTGGCAACATGTTGATGTTGCTATGGTTGATGAGCGTTGGGTAGACCCAAGTCATGAAAAAAGTAATGAAGCATTTATTAAAAGTACTTTATTACAAAATCATGGTAGTGCTGCAAACTTTATTACTATGAAGAACACTGCAGCAACGGCTCAACAGGGCGCACAAGAGTGTGAAGCGGCTTATAGCGAGCTAAAAAGCCCATATGATGTAACTATTTTAGGTATGGGCCCAGATGGCCATACAGCGTCGTTATTCCCAAATGCAGACGGTTTAGCGCATGGTTTAACAACTGAGCAAACAGTATGTGCAATTAATGCGATACAAAGTGATGTGACGGGTAGTATTACTGAGCGAATGACGCTTACGTTAAATGCCATTGCGCAATCTAAAGTGGTTAAGCTTTTAATTAGCGGTGAAGAAAAACTCGCTGTTTATAAGCAAGCAAAAGCGGGCGGCGATGTTAATGACATGCCACTACGCGCTGTGCTTAACCATCCAAGTATTAATATTGAAGTATATTGGGCGCCTTAATTTAGATGCCAATTTAACTTTTAAAGGTCGCTTATATAAGCGGCCTTTTTTATTTGCTTAAATTTAAGCCTAAACACTGCAAAAAAATAGCTTTGAACTGTTAACCAATGTTAATGAATAACTTTGGTTTGTATTAAAATCAACCACGAAGTGTGTTGTTTTTGAACAAAGTTTATGAGTTTGAGCTGTATGTTTTTTAGCAACGTTCAGATTTAGTTAAATTTTATTTTTTCATGGTTGTTGTCATAAAAGTTTCCCTTCCTTTTTTAGCTCAAAAGCATTAGCCTAAAGGCATTAACAATGAAACATATAAATTAAAATAAACGGAGCAGTAACATGGCGGAGCAACAAGTACAGCCTTTACACAACGAAAAACATGCCAACACTAAAATTCAAAACGGCATCAACGTAGAATTCATGAAAACTCAACACTTAGTGCCAGTAGTTGCACATGAGTTTGCACGTGTAGCAAACGAGTTTCCAATGTCATTCGTTAAAAATAACGAAACAGGCACTTTTCAAGCAGTTGCTATGTTTGGCTTAGAGCCAGGCGAAAACCTTTTTGTAGAAGATGGTAAATGGACTGCAGCATTTGCACCTATGGCATCTACTCGTTACCCACTGGGTTTAGTTAAACACCCAGATCAAGATCAATACGGTATCGTAATTGACGAAGCAAGTGCGCTTGTTGGTGAAGACGAAGGTAATGCATTATTTGAAAACGGCGAAGAAACAGATTACCTAAAACGTCGTAAAGAAGCGCTAGTATCATTTATTGAGTTTTCTCAAGTAACTGAAGCGTTCACTAAATTCCTTGCTGATAAAGAGCTACTAATTGCGCAAACGCTAACAGTAGACATTAAAGGCGAGAAAAAAGACATCAACGGTATTTACCTTATCGATGAGAAAAAACTAAATGAGTTAAGCGATGCTGATTTCTTAGAGCTTCGTAAACGTGGTTACTTAGCACCAATTTACTCGTTCTTAACGTCTACTCACCAAGTAGCACGTTTAGCGCGTTTAAAAGCTAAACAAGCTTAATTATACCAATTGCATTAAATTAGTGATCTATTATAGCGATAAGAAAATGGCTCAATAACAAGGCTAAAATTATGATACATAGTTGTTCTATATAAATAATTTTCAACGTAGTTAGTGAGCTATTTAATACGCTAGAATGACCATGTTTTTAATAAAATTGGTATTACAAACACGTAAAATTTTAAAAAGCGCCTTAAGGCGCTTTTTTTATGCCATTAAACTCACTTTAGTTGAAATTAAGTCCGTAACCATTCACATTAGTTTATAACTTCCCCATAAAAGAACTCATTATGAAAACACCATTATTAGCCATTTTTGCGAGCAGCCTTGTTGCTTTAAGCAATAGTGCATTAGCTGCAGAGACTCCTTTTGCCATTGCGATTCATGGTGGGGCAGGGACAATTGAAAAAGCACGATTTACACCCGCTCAAGAAAAAGAGTATCGGGCAAAATTAACGCAAGCAGTAGAGACAGGTTATAAAGTATTACACCAAGGCGGTGAAAGTTTAGATGCGGTGACTGCAGCAATTGCAGTATTAGAGCAATCCCCTTATTTTAATGCAGGGCGTGGAGCGGTATACACCTACGATGGCGGGCATGAGCTTGATGCATCCATAATGGATGGTCGAAACCGTGAAGCAGGCGCAGTTGCGGGTGTAAAGCATATTGAGAGCCCAATTAACTTAGCGCGTTTGGTAATGGATAACTCTGTACACGTAATGCTTAGTGGGCAAGGCGCTGAAGAGTTTGCTAAAGAGCAAGGTGTTGAGCTTGTCGAAAATAACTTATTTGATACCGAGCCTCGTTACAAAGCGCTTTTAAAAGCAAAACAAAAATTAGATAAAGCCAAAGCAACCAGTAAAGAGTACCAAGCCGCGCACAAAGCATTACCTAACTCTTACAAAATGGGCACGGTTGGCGCAGTGGCGCTTGATAAAAATGGTAATTTAGCGGCAGGTACATCAACAGGTGGTATGACCGCAAAACGTTATGGTCGTGTGGGGGATGCGCCGGTAATTGGGGCCGGAACATTTGCTGAAAATGAATCGTGCGCGGTATCGGCAACAGGGCATGGTGAATACTTTATTCGCTATAATGTAGCGAGCGATATATGTGCGCGAGTTAAGTACCAAGGTAAAAGCATAGCCGAAGCTGGGGATGAAGTTATAAACGGTGTGCTTAAGCCTATTGGTGGCACGGGTGGCGTAATTATTATTGATACAAAGGGTAATATTAGCTTACCGTTTAATACCTCTGGCATGTATCGGGCAAGTAAATCGAATACCCAAGCGACCTACGTGGGCATTTTTAGTGACGAATAAGCCAACGTCATTTAATTTATTCAATGTAGTTAGCCCTGAAAATAATTGTTTAAAATAAATTTATTATTCACAGTTTAGTTCAATAGCAGCGTTTATATAACAAACAACCCCGCGTTATGCATTTTGTAGGATTAACCCCAGCCGTTTAATTTGATACAATTACGGCTCTTTAACTAATTTTATAAGGTATGCGGGTGGTAAACCTAGGTCAGTTGTTTGGCGAGCTAAAAACGTGCTTAAAAAAAGATCAATTCATTTTCAAAAAACGCTTACATGGCGTAAAAAAAATAACGGATGAAAACAAGCATGCCAACGCGCTTGAAAAAATAGCGGCTGATATAACCCGTAGCCAAGAATTACGCGATAAACGCTTAGCTGGCCTCCCTAAAGTGACTTACCCTGAGCAATTGCCGGTAAGTCAAAAAAAGGAATTAATTAAAGACGCCATTGCAAATAACCAAGTGGTTATTATTGCCGGTGAGACGGGCTCAGGTAAAACAACGCAAATACCTAAAATGTGTTTAGAGCTTGGTCGCGGTGTTGATGGTTTAATTGGTCATACGCAACCACGTCGATTAGCAGCACGAACGGTGGCTAATCGTATTGCTGAAGAAATGAAGTGTGAACTTGGTCAGCAAGTTGGCTTTAAAATTCGTTTTAGCGATCAGGTATCTAATAATACGTATATTAAATTAATGACCGACGGTATTTTGCTGGCTGAAATTCAGCAAGACCGTTTTTTAAATCAATACGACACGATTATTATTGATGAAGCGCATGAGCGTAGTTTAAATATTGATTTTATTTTAGGTTACTTAAAAAACCTGCTTCCAAAACGCCCTGATTTAAAAATAATAATTACCTCAGCGACTATTGATCCTGAGCGCTTTTCAAAGCACTTTGATGATGCGCCCATTATAGAAGTATCGGGTCGTACTTTCCCTGTTGATGTGCGCTACAACCCTATTACTGATATTAATAAAGATGATATGGAAGCGGAGGGCGATCAGCTACAAGGTATTTTTGATGCCGTTGATGAGCTGTGCACTGAAGGCCCTGGCGATATTCTCATATTTTTAAATGGTGAGCGTGAAATACGCGATACCGCAGATGCACTTAGCAAGCGTAATTTAAAACACACCGATGTATTGCCACTTTATTCGCGTTTATCTAACGCAGAGCAAAACCGTATATTTGCGCCGCATTCTCGTCGTCATATTATTTTATCGACTAACGTAGCCGAAACATCATTAACCGTGCCGGGTATTCGTTATGTAATAGACCCAGGTACTGCGCGTATAAGTCGCTACAGCTATCGTACAAAAGTACAGCGCCTACCAATAGAGCCTATATCACAAGCAAGTGCTAATCAGCGTATGGGTCGTTGTGGACGTGTTGAAGCGGGTATTTGTATTAGGTTGTACTCTGAGGATGATTTTTTATCGCGCCCAGAGTTTACCGACCCTGAAATACTACGTACTAATCTTGCATCTGTTATTTTACAAATGTTGGCGCTAGGGCTTGGTGATATGGCGCAATTTCCGTTTGTACAAGCGCCAGACAGCCGCAATATTAATGATGGCCTAACATTGCTTGAAGAGCTACAAGCGGTAAAACCAGCTAAACGCGATAGTAAAACCAGCCTAACTCAATCGGGCAGGGAGCTTAGTCGATTACCCGTTGACCCACGTTTAGCAAAAATGGTGCTAACAGCCCATAAACTTGGCGCATTGCGTGAAGTGATTATTATTGTGGCGGCGTTGTCTATTCAAGACCCACGTGAACGCCCACAGGAAAAACGTGCGGCTGCCAATGAAAAGCACGGTCGTTTTGATGATCCAGATTCTGATTTTATCGCTTTTTTAAACTTATGGAATTACCTAGAAGAGCAGCAAAGCGAGCTGACTAACGGCCAGTTTAGAAAGCTGTGTCAAAAAGACTTCTTAGCCTATATGCGCCTGCGTGAGTGGCAAGATATTGTTTATCAAATAAGTACTGTGTGTAACGAAATGGGCATGAAAGCAACCAGCCAAGCGGCTGATGGCGAACTCGTTCACAAAGCGTTACTAAGTGGAATGCTGAGCCACATTGGCTTTAAAGATGAGAAGCAAATATACAAAGGTGCACGTAATAGTCAGTTTCATATTTTTCCGGGTTCAGGTTTATTTAAAAAGAGCCCTAAATGGATTATGTCGGCAGAGCTGGTAGAAACCAGTAAATTATATGCCCGCACAAATGCAAAAATAGACATTAACTGGGTAGAACCATTAGCACAGCACTTAGTTAAACGTAGTTACACAGAACCTCATTGGGAGAAAAAGCCAGGTGCGGTAATCGCGTTTGAACAGCAAACTTTATACGGCTTACTTGTTGTAAATAAACGCCGCTGTGTTTATAGCAACATAGACCCTAAAGTGAGTCGAGAGCTTTTTGTGCGCACTGCATTAGTTGAGCAAGAACTGGGCTTAAACGAGGGCTTTTTAGCGTTTAACCGTGAGCTAATAGAAGATATTCAAGTTCTGGAAAATAAGTCACGTCGTCGTGATATTTTAGTTGATGAGCAAACGTTATTTGAGTTTTACGATAAAAAAATACCCAAAGAAATTAATAACCGCGCTGCATTTTTAAAATGGTATAAAACACAAAAACAACAAAATAAGCATTACCTACACATGACTCGTGAAGAGCTAATGCAGCATGGTGCAAGTAATATCACTGAGTTTGACTACCCTGACACATGGCAGCAAGACAATATTATATTGCCGCTTGCTTATCATTTCGACCCAGGCCAAGCAGTTGATGGCGTTGCGGTACAAATACCAGTAGCGCTTTTAAATCAAGTACAAGAAAGTGGTTTTGACTGGCACATACCAGCATTTCGGCATGAGCTAATAAGTGGGCTTATAAAGTCATTGCCTAAATCGCTTCGTCGTAATTTTGTGCCAGCACCAAACTATGCTGATGCGGTGCTGGCAGCTATTGAGCCAATGCAAGGTAGCTTAATTGATGCTTTAGCCACGCGTTTATTAAGAATGACAGGTGTGAGGGTTGATCCCGAGGCATGGGATTTAAGTGCATTAGCACCGCATTTACGATTACAGTTTGAAGTACGTGATGAGAGCGATAAGTTACTTGCACGAGGACTTGATTTAGCCAAGCTCAAAGCAGAGCTGCAAGGTGAAGTAACCGAAACACTGTCTAAAGTAGCCGATAAAGGCATTGAAAAGTCAGACCTAACACAATGGGATTTTGGTGAGTTACCCGCTTCATACGTTAAAAAGCAAGGTCAATATGAGATAAAAGCATACCCTGCGCTGGTGGATAAAAAATCAGCCGCTGCAGTGGAGCTTTTTGATAGCGAAGCAAAAGCGCAGCAAGCTCATCAACAAGGTTTGCGCCGTTTAGTACTATTAAATGTGCCATCGCCAATTAAGTACTTACAACAAAACTTACCGAATAAGGCAAAGCTGGGTTTGTACTTTAACCCATTTGGTAAAATAGCTGATTTAATTGATGACTGTATTGCCGCAGGTGTTGATAGCTTATTAGTAAAACACGGTGATATACGCGACGAAAAAGCATTTGAAACAGTAAAAGAGCAAATACGCGGTGAGCTGGGCGATGCCGTTGTATCGATTGCAACGCAAGTTGAGCAAGTATTAAGTATTGCTCATGCGCTGCATAAAAAAATGAAAGGGCGCGTTGATTTAACCATGATAACCGCGCACGGCGATATTAAGTCACAGCTTGAGTCACTTATATTTAAAGGTTTTGTGAGCGCACATGGCGCAGATAAAATAGCGGATTTAATTCGTTATTTAAAAGCGATTCAAAAACGTTTAGAAAAGCTGCCAGTGGATCCAAATCGTGATAGGTTATGCGTACTAGAGCTAGATAAAGTTGCGCAAGAGTATAAAAAAGTAGTTAATAAAACGCCTAAAGGGTTGCCTATACCACAAGAGGTAACCGCTATTTTTTGGATGCAACAGGAGCTTAGAGTGTCGCTATTTGCTCAAACACTAGGAACGCCTTACCCAATTTCAGCCAAGCGGGTACTTAATGCGATAAAAGAGATAGAATAAAACTTGCATTTTCTATTAAGCTTAGTACCTTAATAGAAGGATTTATTTTTGTTTTGAAAAGGAAGCGACATAGTTATGTCCTCATCGATTGAACATAAAACAAAGCGACTTTTAGTGGTAGATGACGAGTATTTTAATTTTGAAATGCTCAAAGCCGCACTAGCGTCGAAATTTGATGTTAGTTACGCAGATTCAGGGCAAAGCTGCCTTGCGTCAGCAATTGCGAGTCCGCCAGATATAATTTTGCTTGATGTTTGTATGCCTGGTCTTGATGGTTATGATACATGCCGAATGCTAAAGCACACACCTGAAACAAAAAATATTCCTGTTGTTATGGTATCGGGCCTAGAGTCCCCATCTGAAAAACAAGCAGGGTTTGATGCTGGTTGTAACGCGTATGTTGTAAAGCCATTTTCAGTGGGTGCTTTGTTGGAAGAAATTAACACGGTTGTTTAGAGGTAACATATGTTTACTGATGATAAGCGAAATTTTAGACGCATGCAGATTAACACTCCTGCAAATTTAACAACGATAGAACCAATAGCGGGTTTAAGTTTTGCCGCAGAGTGCGTGGATTTAAGTGCAACAGGTTTATCAATTCATTTAGATGAATTGCTTGAACCGAATACCTTACTGACGGTGAACATTGATTCGACTCATCCAAGTATTGCGCCTTTAAATGCAACAGCAAAAGTAATACGTGCCAGCAAAGAAGATGATGGCACGGTAACAGCAGGTCTTGAAATCATTCAGTTTAACTAAATCGAATTCAGTTAAATTCAATAGTTGATATTAAAAAACCTTACAGATTAAGCCTTTTAAGTAAAAGCCTTCAGGGTAGCTGCCAGCAATTGGATGATCGGCTGCCTGGTTTAATCTCTCCATTATCAGTAGGTCTTTACCTGCGTCAAGTGCTGCATCGGCTACTACTTTTTGAAACAAGTTTTGTTCCATTAAACCAGAGCATGAGAATGTTAATAGTGTTCCACCTGGTTTTAGTATTTGCATGGCAATCATGTTGATATCTTTATAGCCACGACACGCGCCCGTTAACTGCGCTTTATTATCAGCAAATTTTGGTGGGTCCATTACGATGGTATCAAACTGTCTACCTTCGTCGCGGTATTGGCGTAATAATTTAAATACATCCTGCTTAACAAAGCTCACTTTGTTTAAATCTAAGTTATTATGCTCAACATTACGCTTTGCTGTATCTAAAGCGGGTTGCGATACATCTACGTTAGTTACATGCTCACATCCACCACGCAGGGCATACAACGAGAATGTACCTGTGTAACTAAAGCAGTTAAGGACAGTTTTACCTTTTGAGAAGCGCTCAAGTGCAGCACGGCTGTCACGCTGATCTAAGTAAAATCCTGTTTTGTGACCTTCAATTATATCAACTTCGATTTTTAAGCCGTTTTCTTCAATAAGCACAGGCTCTTTTGGTTCGTTACCCCAAAGAGCGCCTTTTATTGGCTCTAAGCCTTCTTTAGTACGTACATCTACGTCAGAACGCTCATATATGCTAGAGCCGGGGAAAATAGACATCAATGCGCCTACAATCTCGCCTTTATGGCGCTCGGCACCGGCGCTTAATAGCTGACACACTAACACGTTATCAAACTTATCGATTGTAACGCCTGGTAAGTAATCAGACTCAGCAGCACATAAGCGAAACCCTGTTAATCCGCCTTCTTCAATAACTTGACTACGGGCTTCTAATGAGCGACGTAAACGGCGTTCAAAAAAGTGTTGATCGATGACTTCTTTTTCGTCAAAGCTCCAAACACGTGCACGAATTTGTGAGTGAGGGCTATACGCAGCAGTTGCTAAAAACTTACCTTCGCTATCGTGAATCGTTACTGTGTCGCCTAATCCTGGTTTACCTTTAATTTTTTTGATGGCTTTTGAAAATAACCAAGGGTGTTTTCTTTTTAATGATTTATCGCGACCAGCTTGTAGGTAAACGGCAGATGACATAAGGCTTCTCAGTAGTAATAAATAAGCGCTGTATTTTAGTCAAGCAAGGAGCAACATACAATGAATGTTTTGCAAGGGGGGCATAAAGCACGGTAAAGTACGGATAATTCATTGATTAATTAGCTTTTTGGAACCTAACTTTGTCTGACGTCGCTTTAAGCCCTGATTTAGAAATACTTAACTCACAATGTAGAGGGTTTATCGCCTCTTTAGTGCATGCCGATGTTGCTCATGACATTACTCATATAGAGCGAGTGGTGCGCGTTGCAATACAGTTATGTAATGCGGAGCAGGCAAACATGTCAGTAGTATTACCTGCAGCGTGGATGCACGACTGTGTGGCGGTGGCTAAAAACCACCCTGATCGTGCAAAAGCCTCTACTATGGCAGCTGATAAGGCATTGGAATTTTTAAAATCGATTAATTATGACGAGTCACTTTTTGATGAGATTCATCATGCAATTGCAGCACATAGCTTCAGCGCAAATATAAAAATTAAAACAGTTGAAGCGCAAATAGTACAAGATGCCGACAGAATGGATGCATTGGGCGCTATTGGCGTTAGCCGGTGCATGAAGGTTGGTGGCTCAATTTCTCGGTTATTATATAACCCAAATGACCCTTTTTGTGTTGAACGCGAGGCTGATGATAAAACATACACGCTTGATCACTTTTTCATAAAGTTATTACATATTGCCGATAGTATGAATACCCCATCAGCTAAAGCAGAGGCGAATAGACGAACAAGGTATATGCATGAGTTTTTAGAGCAATTAAAGTCAGAAATTGGTGAGTAACGTGAATAATACAAGCATACCGAAATTATCAGGCATTGATCATTGCCATTTAAATGTTGATAACTTAGCTAATGCCGTTAAGTGGTATGAACAGGTTTTAGGTTTTAGCGTAGTGCCAGAGCTTGCCTTTTGGGATGAGGATGGGCGAGGCCCTTTAACGCTTGAAGATGCTTGTTCAACCACTCGTTTAGCATTGTTTGAAGGAGAGGGGCGCAGTAAAGGGATTGCATTTTTAGCCTCAGGGGATCAATTTATTCAATGGCGTATTCATCTTGAGAGTTTAAATATAAAAGTAGTTTTAGCAGATCATGGTTTAACGTTTTCTATGTACTTTAAAGATGAAAGTGGCAATAGCCATGAAATTACGTCACATGACTATCGTTATATAAAATCTTGTTACCCAAATGTTGAGCTTGGCTCTCACAGTGCTAAAAAGAATTAGCTTTCTTGATTTGCATTTTTTATAGCAATAATATCGTCTAAGTTTTTTACTAATAGCTCGATTAGAGCGGGATCGAAATGAGTTCCTGCTTGCTCTTGCATATGCAAAACTGTTTTCTCTACGCTCCAAGCCTCTTTGTAAGGGCGTTTTGAGGTAAGTGCATCAAATACGTCAGCTATAGCAACAATTCTACCTTCAACTGATATTTCTTCGCCTTTGATCCCGTTAGGATAGCCTGAGCCATCCCATTTTTCGTGGTGTTCAATTGCAAGTGTATGCGCAAGTTGTAGTAAAGGAGATGATGAGTTTGCTAAAATTTGCGCGCCAATGGTGGCGTGTTCTTTCATATGATCAAACTCTTCAGAGGTTAACTTTCCAGGTTTGAGTAGGATAGCGTCAGGAATACCTATTTTTCCTACATCGTGCATTGGGGCAGCTTGACGTAGAAGTTCTGCACGTTGTTCATCCATACCTAGTGCTAACGCTAATACTTTACTGTATTGGCTCATGCGCACTATATGTTCCCCCGTGTCGGTGTCTTTATATTCCGCTGCACGGCCTAGACGTTCTACTAAATCTACATGAGCTTGCTTTAATTGCTCTGCTTGTACTAGCGACAAGTGAGTATTAACCCTTGCCCTTACAATGGCAGGGCTTATTGGTTTAGTAATATAATCTACTGCGCCTAACTCAAAACCTTTGTATTCATCGCTTTCATCGCCAAGCGCAGTTACAAAAATAATTGGGATGTGTGATGTTTTAGGATTTCTCTTAACTATTTGGCATACTTCAAAGCCATTCATATCTGGCATCATTATGTCGAGCAAAATTAGCTTTGGTAGTTCTTTTTCAAGTAGTGCTAGTGCGGCATCACCCGATTTAGCAAACGACATACGATATTGATTACCTAACACTTCGCGCATTACTTTTAGATTTGCAGGCTCATCGTCAACAATTAATACCCGTGGCCTATCTGTCGTAAAATCCATTAATTAATACTCATTGTTTGTTAGTTTTTCAAGTAAGGTTTCTAGTATTACGTGTGCTTTATCAAAATCAAATTCATCAAAGGCTTCGGCTATAGCATCAACTTCATTTTGAAAGGTAGAAGGTGCGCCGCGTTGCAACTTTGCGAGTAGTTCATCATTTAATTCTGCGTTTTGCGCATCTTGATGAAGTGTTTCACACAATTGCTTAATCTCATCTATTGATAGAGTGTCGGAGCTAT
The DNA here is from genome assembly GCF_015864815.1 of Pseudoalteromonas sp. NZS100. Taxonomy (NCBI): domain Bacteria; kingdom Pseudomonadati; phylum Pseudomonadota; class Gammaproteobacteria; order Alteromonadales; family Pseudoalteromonadaceae; genus Pseudoalteromonas; species Pseudoalteromonas sp. NZS100. Next base: position 4,264 of record NZ_JADYWM010000012.1, on the reverse strand, counting down.
TACCTTCAGGCTTGCTATTTGGCTCATCGCAAGTATTTGATGACAGCAGTTGCGTTATAATAAGTAGTTCGTTTTTGATATCGTCTAAAAGACTAATAACTTTAGCATCACTTTGCTTGTGCTCTAAATCGGTCAATAACTTCATTAACGTTGTTAGCCCTAAGTTACCAGCAACACCTTTGAGTGTGTGAATGAGGCTATCGACATCTTTTATGTTTGATAATTTATCATTAAATAATCTCTCAAACCGCTTATCACTATCACTAATAAACTTAGTAATCTCTGTAAGTTGCTTACACTTAGAACCCCAAAGTGCTAATCCTTTTTCAAAATCTATATGCTGCGCTTTAGGATCGCTTTGCGATATAACCATTTCTTTTGCAATACCAAGCCCCAGCACTTGCGCTATTTCTTGGTTAAGCTGATTTATATCGACGGGTTTATTGGCAAAGCCATTCATGCCTGCTTTTTTAGCCGTAAGCTTATCTTGCTGTAATACGCTTGCTGTGAGCGCGATAATTGGCGTGTACTTAAGCTGCCTTTGGTTTTCTATAGCTCTTATTTTTTGTGCTGCTTGTATGCCATCACACAATGGCATATGTATATCCATTAAGATGACATCAAAGTCTTGCTCTTCAAATACTTTAATCGCTTCAAGTCCGTTTGACGCTTTGGTAACTGAATGCTGATCGCGTGATAGAAGCAAAGACAGTAGTTCTGTATTTTGCTCTATATCATCAACTACTAGCACTCTAAGTGCAGGCAGTTGGGTGTGTAGACCATCAAAATAATCTATTTTAGATTCGTCACCTAAAGTAAGCGGCAATGAAAAGTAAAAACAGGTGCCTTTACCTAGCTCACTTACTAAGTTTATTGTTCCGCCCATAAGCTCTACAAGTTGTTTACTTATGGTTGTACCAAGGCCTGTACCACCAAAGCGGCGGGTAGTAGTGCCGTCGGCTTGTTCAAAAGGTTGAAATACAGCTTGAATACGATCTTTTGCAATACCAATTCCGGTATCTTGCACTTCAAAAAACAGATGCTGATTTTGTGTCATGCCAACGGTGACCGTAACAGAGCCTTCTTCGGTGAACTTAATCGCGTTACCAATTAGATTAGTGAGTACTTGTCTAAGTCGATCTGGGTCGCCGTAGTACGTAGAACTTACTGATTCTTTAATATGGAGTTTAAGTTCTAAATCTTTCTTTTTAGCTTCTAGCCAAAAAGTAGAAATAATACTGTCTATCACTGGTTTTAAGCTAAAGTGGACTGGCTCAATGGTGAGCTTACCGCGTTCTAGTTTTGCAGAGTCAAGAATTTCATTTAACAATCTTAGCAATGAACGCGCTGCATTATTTACGGTAACCAAGTGCTTTTGTTGTTCTTGATCAAGTGGGGTGTCCATTAATAGATCGCTAAAACCTATTATAGAATTCATTGGGGTGCGTATTTCATGGCTCATATTAGCCATAAAAGATTGCTTTGCATGAGCAGCTTCTTCAGCTTTAAATTTAGCTTGCTCTAGTTTTTCTTCATATTCTTTGCGTTCAGTAATATCGACTAAAACACCATCAATCCACTTTGGGTTGCCTTGAGCATCAAAGTCGATACTCCCTTTATCTAACAACCACAAAATTTTGCCATTTCTATGTCTAATTCGGTATTCAATAGAATATTGAGACTTTGCATCAACAGCTTTAGTGACTTCATCAACTATTTGTTTTTGGTCTGATTTCAAGACCAAGTCATTAAACTCGATACAATGCTCTGTAAACTCATTTGGGTTATACCCTGTAAGCTCAATTATATTTGGACTAATAAATAACATAGTCCAGTTGTCATCAAACTTGCATCTAAACGCGACTCCGGGCATGTTATCGATAAGAGAGCGGTATTTTTGTTCTTTCTCTTCTAAACTTTGCTGCAAAGCGCGTTGTTCGGTCAAGTCGGTGATAAAGCCAACATATAAAGGGTTATGGCCCGGCTGATTTACTTCGCCTATACCTAAGCGAATAGGAAAAACATGTCCGCTCATGTGTTTTGCATATACATCACGGTTTATGCCTATTATTTTACCTAGATCAACATTGTGAGCATTTAAGAGGTATTCGTCGTGGTGCTTGGCAATGTTATCGTCCATTAGCATTTTTACGTTTTTGCCTTGAACTTGGTTTTCTTGCCAGCCAAAAATTTTACTTGCGGCTTCATTAAAACTTAAAATAATACCAGCATGGTCAATGGTAACAATGCCATCTATAGCGGTACCTAAAATAGCATTTAGACGGGATTCTTTTGCCGACTTCTCCTCAAGTAGCATGCGATAGCGAACCATACCATTTATTACACCAACCACGCTTGTAATCGCGATAGTTGCTGTGGCGACTGCAATGGCAATAAAAGTTAGTCCTGCGGTTGCATTAGCATCATCATAGATTAGTGGCGATGTAGCTACAAAACGTGTAGCGGCCATACCCATGTAGTGCATACCAGCAACAGCACACCCTAAAATAACAGCGCTAATTGAGTTATTTTGAAGAGGTGATAAAGAGGGTAAAAAACGCTCAAGATTAAAGCGACTGTAAAGGGCTATAAAGGACAGGGCTACAGCAACAATGATTGATAACGCAAATATCAATGGATCATATCTAAGTAATGGAGCAAGATCCATTGCAGCCATGCCGCTATAATGCATAGTGCCAATGCCAGCTCCTAGTAACACGGAGCAAATCGACAATACTTTTAGATTCCCTTTACTATTTACTAGCATTGATACAGCGTACTGACATGCTATAAATGCTGGTATAAAAGAAAGGAGAGTGATTGTTGGATCATAATCAATATTAGTACACAGTGAAAAGGCAAGCATACCAATAAAGTGCATACTCCAAATACCAGCCGAAAAAACAGTAGCAGCGGTCACATTTGCTAAACGTTGGTAGCTAGGAAATTGAGTTTCTTTTGCGAGATCTATAAGTCGAATGGTGAAAAAGGCTGCAAAAATAGCAATTAGCAATGACATTGAAACTAATAGAGGATCGTAAACGCCATTAATGATTAAGCTAGGATCTTGGTCTGTGATAAAAAAAGCTGATAACATAATGGCTCAAAATATAATCTTTATTTATTAAGTTTAATCTAATTAATTAATAAATAAACTGTTAATTCAATGAAGTGATTAAAATAACGAATTTATTACTTTTAGTTTTCTTTTATTTATCAGGAATTAGTTTTTTAGTTGGTGTTTTTTATTCTAATGTATTGCCTGTCACAGGACTAAGTTAGATTTATATGGTCATATTTAAGTTTCTATCGAGTAACCTTAAGAAAACTAATGAATTGGCTTAACTAAGCGAAAATTACACTTTATTTGGTTTTATTAATTGCTGGTGAATTTTCTCGTAGCAATATCATTAATGAGTATGAAAGTGTTTGAATATCAGTTAAAGAAAAGTATAAAACGTAAAACGGTTGCCATTAAAGTACATAACAAGAAGGTGACTGTATATGCCCCTCAGTTTGTTAGTAATAAACACATCCAAGAATGGCTTTTTGATAAGCAGGTGTGGGTAAATGCTCAATTAACTAAACAGCACAATATTGCTGATAGCAGACAGAACCCGCTCAAAGACAAACAAATTTTAATCTTTGATAGCATTGTAAACATAGAATTTAAGCAAGGTACTAAGTCCGAAGTACTAAACTGTAACGACAGCTTGCTTATTACACACTCTTCGCGCGTTAAAAATACTTCGCAAAAATATCAGCAACTTCTTGAAGAATATTTAAAAGAGCAACTAACTGCATATATAGAAATGCGTTTAGCGTACTTCTGCGCACAAATGGGTGAAGAATTACCTACGAGTCTAAAAGTAGCTATTTATAAGCGAAAGTGGGGAAGTTGTAATAGTAAGCGAGAGCTAACATTTAATTTGCATTTAATCGGAGCGCCTTATCATGCTATTGATTATGTGATTGTCCACGAGTTAGCGCATTTACGTCACTTAAACCACAGTAAAGCTTTTTGGCAACACGTTGAGCATTTTTTTCCTAATTATAAAGCATCATCAACATGGCTAAAGAAAAACAGTATGAGTTTACAATGGGTATTTTGAAGTTACCTGAATATAGGAATATAGGAATATAGGAATATAGGAATATAGGAATATAGGAATATAGGAATAGTAGAGAAGTGGTGGAGGGAGCTGGATTCGAACCAGCGAAGGCTGAGCCGTCAGATTTACAGTCTGATCCCTTTGGCCGCTCG
>NZ_JADYWM010000078.1:0-501 GCF_015864815.1 Pseudoalteromonas sp. NZS100 | reverse complement strand
CAGAAGACCGACGGTACGCCTGTCCGTTTGAAGAGCAGGTAGGCGTCTGAGGTGTTCAGTTGGTCACGGCGACGAGTGTGTACGCCGATCACAGTGGCGAGGCCGCGCACGCTTCCCACGAGAAGCGCAATCGCGATAATCAGCAATACGTAGCTTTGCTGTTCGGGCGTTGCCCACACCCAGAGGGCGGCGCTCGCGGCGGCGGAGACGGCGACAACGAGGAAGCCAAAGAGGTTGCGGATCACGAGCAGGGTGAGCACGAGGATGATCCCGCCGACGAACAATGCCATAGCGGTGTAACCCTGCGTGACGCACCAGAGTTGCACGGCTCCGACGATTGCGGGAGCCGGGTAGCCAAGCGATCCGCTGATGACGGAGCCGAGTTTGCCGCGCCCACTGCTGACGGCTTCGCCCGAGTGATTCATGCGGATTTTCATGCCGTGAACGAAGCGACCCGTCAGGATCGCGCCAACGGCGTGCCCGAGTTCGTGCACGAGGGTC
>NZ_JADYWM010000077.1:0-502 GCF_015864815.1 Pseudoalteromonas sp. NZS100 | reverse complement strand
CAGCAACGCTGAAGCTGGTAAGTTAGACAGGTTGCCTTTCGCTTTCAGCGGAGGTTGCCAACACAGGTTTTGAAAGCCCTGGGGTGAAGCCGTTTTGCGGTGGAGGTCAGGAGCGTCCGATCCTTGAGAACTCAACAGCGTGCACAATGTCAAATGCCAAAAACCCGACTGTGTTTATTGGAATTGTTCTAATCAGAACGGTTTCGTTTATGCAGCGGATTCCTTTGGAAAAAGATATAAACAACAAAGCAAGTCAGTATTGATTTGTTCTGTCAGTTTCAAACTTGTTGCCTCGACACCCTATTCCGGGTGCGGGTGACGCAAGATGTGCATTGATGGGCTTCGGCTTGTTGGTGCAATCAAACATTTATGGAGAGTTTGATCCTGGCTCAGGATGAACGCTGGCGGCGTGCTTAACACATGCAAGTCGAACGATGAAGCCGGAGCTTGCTCTGGTGGATTAGTGGCGAACGGGTGAGTAACACGTGAGTAACCTGCCCTT
>NZ_JADYWM010000076.1:0-510 GCF_015864815.1 Pseudoalteromonas sp. NZS100 | reverse complement strand
CTCAACGGCATCCATGATGGCTCTATCGTCGCACTGAGTTGTCACATGGCAACGAGGGCTTCCCGTCGCCGCTAAAGTTGCAGTAGTTGTCTACTCAATCAGCCTTCGTTGTGATAGCGCGAAGTCCCCGCGAATTGAAGGATCAGATCTGTGGCTAAGCCGATCGTTGTGATCGCCGAAGAACTTTCCCCCGCAACAGTTGACGCCCTCGGGCCCGACTTTGAGATTCGAAACGTTGACGGCACTGACCGTGACGCGTTGAAGTCTGCGCTCTCTGATGCGCAGGCCGTTCTCATCCGTTCAGCAACCCAAATGGATGCCGATGCTCTTGCTGCCGCGCCTGGCCTGAAGGTCATCGCGCGCGCCGGTGTTGGCCTCGACAACGTGGACATCAAGGCGGCTACCGCTGCTGGTGTCATGGTTGTGAACGCCCCTACTTCCAACATCATCTCGGCTGCCGAGCTGACCGTCGGGCACATTCTGAGCCTCGCGCGTCACATTCCGGCTGCC
>NZ_JADYWM010000075.1:0-520 GCF_015864815.1 Pseudoalteromonas sp. NZS100 | reverse complement strand
TGCCTAAGAAACCTCGAACCTGCTTCTTCGTGTGTGGTTCCGGCATTTCAAGGATGGCCATCACTTTCTCGGGATCTATCTCTATCCCTTTCTGGCTCACGATAAATCCCAACAACTTCCCTGACTTTACCCCGAAGGTGCACTTGGCGGGGTTTAGTTTCAGTTGGTATTTCCGCAACCTTCCAAACAGCTTACGCAGATTGACAAGGTGTTCGTCCTCAGTCCGAGACTTGGCAATCATGTCATCTACGTAGACCTCTATTTCCTTATGCATCATGTCATGGAACAATGCCACCATGGCACGCTGATAGGTTGCCCCAACATTTTTGAGCCCGAAGGCCATCACTTTATAGCAGAACGTCCCCCATAGGGTGACGAAAGTGGTCTTCTCTACATCTTCGGGTGCCATCTTTATTTGATTATACCCCGAGAAACCATCCATAAATGAGAAAAGGGCGAATTTGGCTGTATTATCTACCAATATATCGATGTGTGGTAGGGGAAAATTGTCTTTAGGACT